>DATAOM010000097.1:0-7028 GCA_036265775.1 Ktedonobacterales bacterium
ATGACGCGCGTTATGCTGAGACCCCCACACCTGCTCGTGTTGGGACCTTCGCCCGCATCTTGGATTACGCCCGCTTGCCAGATGGCAGGTATAACCTCTTGACGAAGGGCGGCGAACGCTTCGAGGTCGTGGAGTATGTCAGCGGCGGGGCATATCAGCAGGCGGTGGTGCGCGCGCTGCGTGACGTTGAGGAGCCGGGAGATCTTCGTGAACTCGCCAGCACAGCCACCCAGGCGCTACAGGACTATCTGCGCATCGTCTTCGCGCAGGTCGGCAGCGAGGACTTTCAGCTCGAGATTCCTGATGATCCCAATGAGCTTTCCTACCTCATAGGCATGTGCCTGACCTGTGAGGACTGTGAGAAACAAGAGATCCTGGAAATGCGCTCGCTATCTCAGCGTCTAGAGCGTGGCGCGGAAGTGCTAAAATCCGAGGCGGACGCGATTCGCTCGGAAGCCGAGCTCGAAGATACCGAGCCGTCGCCGCGCATTGATCGCTCTCATTGGAACTGAGCGCCACGGAGAACTCCACCCGGTCCCGACTCCCCTTCAATGGACGCCGCGCTCCAATTTCTTTGTAAGGCGCTTGCCGTTGATACGCCATAGATGCTACCGTACATCCGGCGACGAGACATTTTCAATTTTGGCAGGAACAGTATGACCGAAGACCAAGCGCATAGTCAGATCGCAGAATCACCCCTGCCCTTCGCCGAGGAAGTATCAGAGACAGGGCCGGTGACGGTCATCTCCGCCCACGACTTTGAGGTGCGCTGGGGGCACGACGCGCAACTGGGTTTGCGCGCGCGTCATGCGCCGGATACGGCAGTCGCGGGCGGTGGCCTCTTCGAGCTGGTGGACCCAGCGCGCAGGAAGCGCTGGATTATTGGCTGTGGGTTGGATCGCGACCCCGATGATCCCCTGCCCTTCACAGATGCCCATGGGGTTGGGCTACAGTTCGATCGCTCCTTTCCGCTCGCGGTCCAGCCGTTGGTAGCGGAGTGCGACTTACGCCTTTATGAGAACCACTCCTTTGTGCGGCTGGCGACAAGAATTCGCCATATGGGCGAAGAGCCGGTCTGTATCTCACGAGCGTTCCCATTTACCACTGGCGCATGGTGGGAGGTTGGCTCTTTTCAACTCGGCGGTCGCGCGGAAGGCTGGAGCGTCTATAAGCAGGGATGGCAGTCCTGGAGTTACGCGGGTGGTCTTCCTTCTGGCGCGCGTGATCCTCGCCCACAGTTACGTACGCTGCAGGCATGGCATAGCCCTGGCGGCCGGTCGCCGCGCACGCCCTTTGGGGTCGCAGCGGAGGTCGTCAGCGACGAGGTGGCGCTGGTCGGCTACCCCGATGAGCCAACCGCCTTTCTCGTTGGTTTCCTCAACGCCGACGAATGGCTGGGCCAGATCGTGATTGACCGGCGCAGCGGCGCGCTGGCGGCGACGGTCCTGCTCGACGACGTGGTGATCGCTCCCGGCGAGACGCTGGAATTGCCGCCTTTGCTCCTCGCTCTGGGGCCGCAGGCTGATCTCCTTACCATGTACGCTGAAGCGGTTGGACGCGAGCAGCATGCGCGCCGCCCTGCGAAGACGCTCTCCGGCTGGTGTAGCTGGTACTACTACTTCACCAAGCCCTCACAGGTCGCCATCGAGGAAAACCTGGCGGCGCTGCAGCAGTCTCAGGAGTCTGTCCCGCTCGACGTCGTGCAGATTGATGACGGGTATCAGACCGCTGTCGGTGACTGGACCAGCCTCAACGAGCGCTTCCCGGATGGCATGGCGCATCTGGCCAAGCGTATTCGCGCCGCCGGATACCGTCCCGGTCTGTGGCTTGCGCCCTTCACAGTCGCCGCCAATAGCCAGCTCGCTCACGTGCATCCCGACTGGCTGGTGCGCGCCCCCTCTGGCAAGCCTGTTTTCGCGGGCAAGAACTGGGGCAGCGAGCTCTATGGCCTCGATACCTCGCATCCCGGCGCGCAAGAGTGGCTACGTGACCTGTTCTCGACAGTCACGCGTGAGTGGGGCTTCGACTATCTCAAACTGGATTTTCTGGCAAGCGGCGCGGTACATGGGCGACGCTATGATGCACGTGTGACGCGGGCGCGGGCGTTGCGCGACGGATTGGCCCTGATTCGTAAGACGGTCGGCGACGACGCGTTCATTCTGGGATGTGGCTGTCCGTTGCTCGGCGCGGTTGGCCTTGTGGACGCTATGCGCATCGGGCCGGATACATCGCCGCGCTGGCGCCCCTACCACAACGGTTTGCCAGTGCCTGGCCCAGATGGCGAGGTCTTGCCGACTACGGCGGGGGCTATTCGCAATACACTGGAGCGCGTATGGATGGGCTCTGCGCTTTGGATGAACGATCCCGATTGTCTGCTCCTGCGCGACCACGAGACGCATCTGAGCCTAGATGAGATTCGCGCGTTCGCCACAGCGGTCGGGGTGACGGGCGGAATGGCGCTGGTCTCCGATCGCATGGCGAGCCTCAATCCAGAGCGGCTGGATATGCTGGCGCGGCTTCTTCCGCCGATGCGTGAGCGCGCCCAACCGCGCAGCTATTTCGAGCGTGGCATCCCAGGATGGGTGACCGCGCACGTCAAACGCCCATGGGGGTCATGGCTGCTGGCAGGAGCCTTCAACGCCAACGGGCGCAAGCAAGCGCGCGCGCTCAAGTGGAGTGAACTGGGCTTACCCGAAGGACGCTATCACGCCGTCGAGTTCTGGTCCGGCGCGTACCTCGGGCAATCGGAGTCTGGCGTCGATCTCGCGCTGCCACGGCATGGGGCCGCCGCGCTGGCGATTCATCGCGTCTCCGACGAGCCACAGATCGTCGGCTCGACATTCCACATTGGCCAGGGTGCGGTCGAACTGGACGATGTTCACTACGACCCGCAGGGCGAAATACTCTCGTGGAGCGCGCGTCTTGGGCGGCGCGCGCGTGGCTCCTTCATCGCATGGCTGCCGCCCCAATTCCGCGTACATAGCGTAATCAGTGACGCGCGCGCGGTCGAGTGGAAGGTTGGCGTGAGCGGCGAGGTCATCGTGAGCGCGGAGATTCATGACGCGGCGCGCTTTGCCCTGGAGGTCGCGCATGAGCGCTGACCCAACCACACATCGCCAGCCTATCATCGTTGGGATCTCTGGCTCCAGCGGCGCTATTCTTGCCTGTCGCACGGTGGAAATCCTCGGCGAGTTGGAGGTCCCACTGCACGTCACCTATACACCCGCATGCCGACAGGTCTGGCCTGACGAGGTCGGACGGCTGATCCAGGATGACCTGGAAAGCTGGAAGCGACGCTATGGCGCGCATGTCTACAATCCCGACGATTTCCGCGCGCCAATGTCCAGCGGCAGCTTCCTCACGGCGGGGATGATCGTGACGCCCTGCTCCATGCGCACCGTCTCCGCCATAGCGCATGGGACGTCCTCGAACCTGCTCGAGCGCGCCGCCGACGTGATCCTCAAAGAGCAGCGTCCGCTCGTGCTGGTTCCGCGCGAAACACCGCTCTCGGCGGTTCATCTGGAAAATCTGCTGAGGCTGGCGCGTCTTGGAGTGCGCATTGTTCCGCCGATGCCGCAGTTCTATCTGCGGCCGCAAACCGCCGACGAGATCGTGGACCTGATGGCGCGTCGCTCGCTCGACGCACTGGGAATCCATGAGGCGCTGCCCGCCGAGAAACGCTGGCGCGCAAACGACGAATAACTCTTACCTGGAAGAGAGGAAGTCTCATGATCGTCTCGCTGTTTCATGTCACCGTTCCTGTTGCGGCGGCGGAGCGCTTTGAGCAGAGTTGGACGCAGCGCGCGGGCCAGGTGGACAAGATGCCAGGCTTCAAGGGACTCGAGGTATTGAAGGACGGCGCGACGCCGGGGCGCTATATCGTCCTGACGCGCTGGGAAACGAAGGCGGACTTCGACGGTTGGGCGCAAAGCCCGGCCTTCGCGCACGCGCATGGGTCAACTGGCAGTACGGGCGCGCAAGGTGGCGCCGTCGAGTTCTTCGAGGTTCTTCCATCATAGACCGGCGCTAAACAGAGGTGCGCAAGCCAGGAGGCGCGCAGATGACTATCCAGGGACTGCATCACATCACGCTTGTCTGCGCCGACGCTCAGCACACGATTGATTTCTACATGCAGGTCCTGGGGCTGCGGCTCGTCAAGCAAACCGTCAATTTCGATGATCCTGGTAGCTACCATCTCTACTTTGGCGACGCCACTGGACGCCCTGGCACGGCCGTCACCTTTTTTGAATGGCCAGGCGCTGCGCGTGGCGCGCCGGGCATCGGCGGCACGCATCACTTCGCGCTGGCGGTGGCCGACCGCGATGGCCTGCTGAAATGGAAGCGGCGGCTTACCGATCTCGGTATCTCCATCGAGGGGCCGCTGGACCGCCATTACTTTGAATCCATCTACTTCAACGACCCCGACGGGACAATCCTGGAGATCGCGACGCTCGGTCCAGGGTGGACCATTGACGAAGCGCCTGACGCCATCGGCGAGGCATTCCGCGCGCCGCCGGAGGAGATGCTGGTGCGCAATCGTGATGAGGCGCGCATCGCGGCGGAGACGTGGCCGGAGCCGGTACCCGAGATCACACGCGAGATGGCGTTGAGCCGTGGCATGCACCACATCACCGCGATCGGCTCGAACATCGAGCGCACGCATGCTTTCCTGCATGGACTGCTGGGCATGCGGCGTGTCAAGATGACAAACAATTTTGACGACCCTACCTCGGCGCATTGGTACTGGGGCGCGGGCAATGGCGCGCCTGGCACACTCATCACCTATTTCGAGCGCGACTCCGCCAAAGAGCCACGCCGCCGCTTCGGAACTGGGCAGACGCATCACTACGCGCTGGCTGTGCCTGACGAGGCGACACAGCTCGAATGGCGCGAGAAACTCGTCACGGCTGGCCTGCGCGTGACGCCGGTGCTGGACCGCGTCTATTTCAGGAGCATCTACATGCAAGATCCCGATGGGCATATCGTCGAGCTGGCCACGGTCGGGCCAGGGTTCCTGGTAGACGAATCAGAGGCGGAGCTAGGGCGCTCGCTCCAGTTGCCACCATGGCTGGAACCTCGACGTGAAGAGATCGCCAGTGGACTGACACCGTTGCGTGTCCCGGAGTGGCGTCCTGCGGAGTAGCCATTGTCGCCAGGAATTCAGCCGATCAATGTGAAGGAGTGAGCATGGCCAGTTTTCCACCAGATCATCCAGCGCTGCTTGACCTTGCGCCTTATCAGATCAACGATCTGAGCGAGACGCTGACGCCCGCGCTGGCGATCTATCCCGCGCTGGTCGATCACAACATCGAGACGACGCTGCGCCTGCTCGGCGGCGATCCGGCGCGCTGGCGGCCACACATCAAGACCGCGAAGCTCTCGGCGGTCCACCGGCGGCTGATCGCGCATGGGGTGACGCGGATGAAGTGCGCGACGAGTCTGGAGTTGCTGACGGCGTGCGCGGATGGCGCGACGGATGTGCTGCTCTCGTTTCCGGTGATGGGCGCGAACGCGCGGCGCGTGCGTCAGATCGCCGAACAGTATCCCGACGTAGGCATCTCGGCGCTGGTGGAGAGTGAAGAGCAACTTGCCGTGTGGCGTGGCGGTCGTGTCAGCGTCTTCATCGACGTGAATCCTGGGATGAATCGCACTGGCATGGGCCAGGAGGATGAAGAGGGTATTCTGGCTCTGGCGCGTGCGGCTGGAGACGCAGGACTGGCGTTTCGCGGCCTGCACTACTATCAGGGACATCTCACCACATTGGACCTTGCCGAACGGGAGCGCGCCGTCCACGCTGGCTACGGCCGGCTATTGCAACTGGTGGCGGCGTTGGAGCGCGCTGGCCTCCCTGTTGAAGAAGTCATTACTGCTGGGACGCCCGCGTTTCCCTGTACGCTGACCTACAAGCCGTTCACGGATGGCGTGGTTCGGCACAGCGCCTCGCCAGGAACTGTCGTCTACACCGACGCGACCACCCTGACCCAGCTCCCGCGCGAGTTCGGCTACCAGCCTGCGGCGCTCGTGCTGGCGACGGTGGTGAGTCATCCGTCGGCGAGCCGCGTCACCGCCGACGCCGGCCACAAGGCGATCTCCGCCGATATGGGCAATCCAAACTGCGTCGTGGTAGGGCGGCCAGAACTACATGGGGCGCAGCTCAGCGAGGAGCATCTGCCGCTAGACGTGAGCGACGGCGCAAGACCGCCAGCGCTTGGCGAGACGCTGTACCTCGTTCCGCGCCACGTCTGCCCGACCGTCAACAACTTCGCCTTTGCGCTGATGATCGAGGATGGGCGCATCGTCTCGGTCGAGCGCGTGACGGCGCGTGGGCACGAAGGTCCGCTGCTGGCTCTGGCGGAAAAGTAACGATCTCCGAAAGGAATGGAACATGAGCGTGACGGCGACCTTGCCGCGCTGGGACATGACGCCCGTTTTTCCAGCTCTTGACTCACCCGAGTTTGATCAGGCATTCGCTCGTGTCGTCCGGCAGATCGACGAGTTGGGCGCGTTCTTCGACGCGGAGCATATCGGCGGCGCTGGAGAAACGAAGGAAGGCGCGCCTGCGGAAGAGCCAGGAGTTGGCGCGCTCGAACGCGCAATAGAGCGACTCAACGCGACCATTCAGGCGTACCGTACACTCAGCGCCTACATCTCGGCGTTCGTCACCACCGACACGCGCGACACGTTGGCGCAGGCGCGCTACAGCGAACTGCAACGTCACAGCGCGCGCCTCGCGCAACTTACCACACGCTTCACCGCCTGGGTTGGGACATTGGATGTCGAGTCGTTAATAGCACAATCAGAGGCGGCGCGTGAGCATGCCTTCGCTCTGCGCAAGGCGAAGACCAGCGCGACGCATCTCATGTCGCCCGCTGAGGAGGCGCTCTACGCCGAGTTGAATCTACCGGGCGGGGCGGCGTGGGGCAAGCTGCATGGCAATGTCACCTCACAACTCAGCGTTCCCATTGAGATCGACGGCGAGATGCGCGAGACGCCGATGAGTGTCGTGCGCACGCTGGCCTTTGAGGCGG
>DATAOM010000098.1:0-2371 GCA_036265775.1 Ktedonobacterales bacterium
CGGGGACGCCGACCGCGACGAAGAGACCGACGACGATCCACAAGAGCGGGACGCCGATCTGCGCCCCGGCGAGCGCTTCCCCGAACGGAACCAGCGTTGGGGCATTGAAGATCGCCAGATCGATCAGGCCGAAGAGCGCGGCGCAGACGCCAATCGCCCAGCGCGACATCATGCGCGCTCCTGCCCAGCCGACGAGAAGGCCGCCGATCAATCCACCGACCGCCTGCGCGCTCATCAGCGTCCCAATCTCCTGCGCGCCGCCGCGCAACGCCTGATAGACAAAGACCGGGTAGAGCACGCCGAAGACACCTTCGCCCAGCGACATGATAGCAAAGAGGGTCAGCAAGACCGCCAGCGTGCGCTCACCAGCGATGACGCGCAGCCCGGCGATCCATTCACGCCATACATGCGCGACGCCGCGCTTTTCCTGTTCGATTGTCGCCTCGGACACTGTCGCTGGCTGCGATTGGGTGTCTATGCGTGGCGCCGCGATACCTGCGATCAGCAGCGCCGCCAGCACGAACGAGACTGCATCTATTAGCACGATGCCATTCAGGCCAAGACGCGCCGCGATCAGGCCGCCGAGCGCGGGTCCGATGAGACGGGCGAGGTTGCTGCTCACTGAGATGAGCGAATTGGCCGAGACGAGCCGCTCTTCCGCGACCAGCCGTGGCAGCAGCGCGTTCTGCGCTGGCAAGAAAAACTGCTCGATCACGCCGCCAACGAAGGTGACGAGATAGACGATCCAGACGAGATCGGCGGAGCGCACGAGCAGCAGCGGCAGCAGGACGAGCGCGAGCAGGAGATTCGAGACAACCATCGTGCGCTTGTGGTCCCAGCGATCCACGAAGACCCCGGCCAGCGAGCCAAAGAGCACCGGCGGGAGACTGGCCGCGAGCAGTGTGATGCTGAGCGCGAGGACGGAACCAGTCAGCAGGAAGATGTAGATGGGTAGGCCAACGTTGAGCGCCCAATCGCCGATGAGCGAGATCAGGCCGCCGAGCCAGAGCCGCGTGTAGTTCCCGTTGCGTAGCGTGGCGATCATTGGCTCGCCTCCCCATAGACATGTAGTGTCTCAAATGTAGCGCGATCGGCGACGATCTCCAGCCGCTCGTTACCCGTGACACTCTCGTAGCCAATGACCAGCGCCGGACGCCCAGCGGTCTCGACCTCCTGCGTGGGCAGCGCGCGCATGCGTGGATGGCGTCGCCAGAAACGCTGCGCCTCCGGCGTGTCGAGGCTGAGATGCCATGGGCTGCCGCTGTCGAGCAGGTCGCACGTTGGACAGCGGACAAACATCTCGTAGGGCGACGCCCTGTCGGGCAGAGCGTCGCCTGGCAGCCATTGCCCGACGACGAGATCACTTCCGCACCGCATGCAGTTGGAGCCACGCCCGCTGGTCAGCGCCTTGCGATAGAGGATGCCCAGGTTAAGGCAGTGCCTTGCGAGGAGCGATTTGGAGTTGGTCAGGCCTTGCGCGCCAGGTGGCGGGGCGTATGCGGAGCCGATCATGCCGCGGCCAGATACACATGGACCAGAGCAGCGAAACGAATAGGCGTCGCTCTCGCTGTCCACCCAACGCTTGAGCCGCCGCCTGCCGCAGAAGGGACACCAGATGCGTGTCTCCTGCCAGCCATCTTGCGCGCTGGCGGTGTCAGCAGGAGCTAGCGCTTCACGCAAAGCCAGCTTACCGCGATGCAGCCGCACACGTAGCGCGCCCTCGCTCAGCCCCAACCGCGCAGCTAGTTCCGCCTGTGGCGTCTCGTCCACATAGCTGCCGATCAAGGCGACGCGAGTCGCCACTGGAAGTGTCGCCAGCGCCTTCTTCAGTGTCGCGCTGACCTCCGGACGCTCGACGACTTCTGCTACATTGTCACCATCCTCAGCGCCCCACGCTTCAAGCGCGTCAGAGAGCGCCTCTCCATGTGCGAGGTAGACTGACTCGCGACCCTTACTTCGCCGCCAGCGCAGGCAGACATTGCGCGCGATAGCCGTCAGCCAGGAAGCCAGACCGTCTGCATCATGCAGCCGATCACGGACGCGCCACGCCTCCAGCAGCGTCTCCTGCGCCAGATCCTCCGCTGCGTCCCACGATCCACTGACATGCGCGCAGAACGATACGAGGCGCGGGCGCTCGGTGGCGAGCGCAGCCTGCATCATCATCGCATCAGGCTGATTGGCGACATCCACAAGCATGGGACCCTATCTTCCTCCATGGGCTGACGCATCCAGCGTCACTGCGCGTAGGCATATCGCCGGAGGATACGGAGATGTTACGCCAATTTTCGCATGGTGTTGAAGCCCAGGAGAATTCGCATGCTGGCGGCAGGTTTAGCGCGCCCACGACGTGTTTGGCCGCTCGATTTGCTCC
>DATAOM010000099.1:0-4748 GCA_036265775.1 Ktedonobacterales bacterium
CGGCGGACACGGCAGAACTGCTTGGGGGTCAGGCCTACCTCGTCGCGGAAGACCTCAGTGAAGCGCGTGTGGCCCAGGGCCAGCTGGCCTGCCAACTGTGCGATGACCGCTCCCCCCCGCGCCTCAGAGAACGCGCGCAAGGCTAGCAAGACGGCGGGATGATGCTCCAGAGGGTGCGCCAGTTGACCCAGCAACACCGCTTCGAGGATCTGACAGCGCTCCGCTGGCGTCTGCGCCCGCATGAGGCGCTCGCGCAGTTCATCTACTGCGCGCATGCCCCAGAGCGTTTCGAGGGGGAGATGCGCGTCGCGCAGTTCACCCAGGGGTGGGCCTACGAAGGGATAGGCTCCGCCGGGTTTGAAATCGATGCCAATTCGGTTCACCGGGTAGCCACCTGCATCGAGAATGTAGCGCGTATCGGCGCCATTGAACAGCGCGCGAGTCAATGTTGGCGCAATATCGGGAGGAGATCCAGTAGGAATCAGCAGGCCATCGCCACCCAGATCAATGACGAGTTGCGCGGTCCCGGTGGGCAGACCGCGCGAGGGCGCAGCAGCATGCGGCCCGCTCTCGAGGAGCCAAAAGGACTGGACGAAGGGTGACAAAGGCGGTCCTGGATGGAAAAGTTGGAATGACATCGCGATGTCGCAGCGCGCTTCACCCCAGGGAGGGTGACTGTATCGGGAGAAGACCGAAGGGAGGTCGCGCCGCCGTCCTTTCTAATGCTTTGCCAAGCTGCTGTCGGGATGCCTTACAGTGGGCCAACCGTAGCATGCACGCTGGTGATGCGCGTGCAGCGCCGATGTGAAATAAGGAGGAGCGGAGCAGTTCCCCACCTATGAGGTAGAACGCCTGTGCGACTGCAGTTTTTACCACTGGCGACAGTGAGAAACTGTTTATTGAGGTTTGCGTCGCGGTCTATGGAGACGCTATGCCAGCGGCATGAAGACCGAGACGACGCAACTCGACTGGCTCAGGGGATGGCGGCGACGTGAGGACCCATGTCGCCTGCTGTCATGCACGATCGCGCTGACTCTGCGATGACCGACACGCCACACCACGATCCGTACTCAAATCGGAATTCGAGCGCTGTATAGCCGAGCGATGTGAGCATTGCGCAGGTTCGAACTCCAAGGATGCATCCATTCGCCGCGAAGAGTTTCAGCAGCGTCTATATGCGACGCTTCAGACACGCGAGAACCAGTCGCCTATACCGCGCTCAACCCTATGTGGGAGGCATTCGAGTCTTTCTTAATGGCACTGACACTTGGCGCAGACTGCGCACACCACCTGGGAGGAGCCACACCCCGTTATGTCAATAGGTTGCTATGTCCACCCCACGCCACGCGTGAGGAAGAGATACGACATCAGCACATCGTGGATCTCCTCCAGCTCCTCGGCGCTCAGCCCTGCCTATGCACAGATGCGCTACGGGCCATCGTATCTGAGAGATACGGGGATATCCGTATGATAAAAGCTTGCTCGTAGGGCTATGCTCATGTTGCTGGGGAACGGGGTGAAGAGGGCATATCCATCTGCGCTTTACTGGGTCGTTGGGGAATCTCGGGCGCTGACGGGAATAGAAGACAAGGATGCGCCCGACGCTCATTCCCTTGCATGAGCTTTTTCCCGTCCACTCGTCGCCGACTTCCTCCTTACGGGGAGTAAGGGCGGCTTTCCCTTGGGACGCGAACTCGCCGATGCCGCAGTCAGTAGGAGAGTAAGCGCCAAGCGCGATCAGAATGACAGGATCGTACATGAATCAAGCACTGACAGCGATTGTCGAGCAGGCCGCCGCAACACTTGGCGCGCCCGCCTGGATCGTCAACACGCGTGGAACTGTTCTCGCCAGCAGCGAAGGCAGAGCGCGCAACAGCGCAGCGCAACGCGCGCAGGACTCGCTGCGTATCCGTGCGCCGCTGGCTGGCTATGACGACTCCTGGATGGTCATAGAGCTTGGGCAGATGGTCGATCAACGCGATGATGGCGCGCTGCGTCTCGCTCAGGCCTATCTTGATCTCCTCGCGCGGCAGCTAACCATCTCCTCCATTCCCGATCGCAGGCGACTCAAGGCCGAACTGATCCAGAACCTGCTCTTCTCCAGTAACGTGGACGAAGAACAGGCGCAGCGTCAGGGCGAGATGCTTGGCGTGGATCTGCGCCTTCCGCGCGCCATCATTCTGGTAGACGCCTCAACCTGCCTGCCACCCACTGTCGAGGGAGCGCCTCCCGAAGAGCAGGAGGCGCAATCGCAGCGCGCGATTCAGCATGTCATCCAGAGCATCGTCAGCTACTTTCATCTTCCCTCCGACACCATCTGCGCCTATCTGGGCGCCGGCGAGGTCGCCGTCCTCAAGGCCGCCGCCGCGCAAGATCTCTCAACCTGGGCTGAAGCTGGAGACCAGCAACCAGAGCGGGGTGGCGCTTCGTGGGCAAACCTCGCGGCGTTGAAGCGCGCGTGTAAAGGGTTGTTGGCGCAACTGCGACGCGACACCAGCGCAGAAATCACCATCGGCATTGGACGCTATCATCCTGGTGTTGCGGGCCTGGCGCGCTCCTACGCCGACGCGCGCGCGGCGCTTACTATTGGCCGGCGGGTCCATGGCGCAAACCGGCTGCATTGCCTCGATAAACTTGGCGTGGCCGCCTTTGTCGCCGGAGCCGACGAGCGCACGAAATTAGAATTGGCGCGCCATCTGCTTAGTCCGCTGGCGCAGGACCCGGATCTCGTCAGCACACTCCAGACATTCTTCGAGAAAGATTGCTGCCCTTCAGCCACGGCGACGGCGCTGAGTGTGCATCGCAACACCGTACGCTTCCGGCTGGAGAAGATCGCTCTGCTGACCGGGCTGGACCCACGCCACTTCGACGACGCCGTACAGATCAGACTCGCGCTCCTCTTGAACAATCTGCACGAGCAGGAGGAATAGCGCGCGCCTGTTTGTGAATCTGCATAAGTTGCGGCGCCTGCTCGCGTGAAACACTGTGCATTGACCCAATGACATGCCTATTCTACTGCTCCTACGATGAGGAGCGTTGGGGCAAAGGACTGCCTCAGATACGCGTGCGTCTGCACAGCGAGAAGGATTCGCATATGGCGCATGACTCCACCGGCGTGCTTCCTTCGCCGGACATGGACGCTACCCTCCCCTTTGACGCAGTCGTCGCGGCGCTCGACGAGCGGCGGCGGGCGTTGCCCACAGCGCTGGCGCGCATGGCGAGCGAGGCGGAGGCGCTGGCCGAGGTCGCCATGCGGCTCGTGGCGACCCTGCACGCGGGCGGCAAGATCCTCGTCGCGGGGAACGGTGGCAGCGCCGCCGAAGCGCAGCATTTCGCCGCCGAGCTGGTGGGTCGCTTTAAGCGCGAGCGCGCGCCTTGGGCTGCGCTGGCCCTGACGACCGATACCTCGATCCTGACGGCGGTGGGCAACGACTACGGTTACGCCGAGGTCTTCGCGCGCCAGGTGGCTGGTCTCGGCGCGGCGGGAGACGCCTTCCTCGCTTACAGCACCAGCGGCGAGTCGAAGAACTTGATCCGCGCAGCAATGGTTGCGCGTGAGCAGGGCATGGCGGTCTTCGCCGTCACCGGCGCCCGCATGAGCAGTCTGGCGCGGCTCGCGGACGTGACGATCCGGGTCCCACTGACCGACACCGCGCTGACGCAGGAGCTACAGATGGCAGTGACGCATGTGCTCTGCGACATCGTCGAGTGCGCGCTGGCCGGGGCGTAAGGACGCGCCTGGGCCTTGTTCTGGCATCGAGGAGAATACAAGGAGGCATGGATGCCGACTTCGGTTGAAATTGTGCGCCGCTTCCGCCGTCTGCGCGCGTTAGTCGTCGGCGATGTCATGCTCGACACCTACATCGAGGGCGCGGCGACGCGGCTCTGCGGCGAGGGTCCGGCGCCAGTCGTCCGCAAGGAGAACGAGCGGCGCGCCGCAGGGGGAGCCGCCAACACTGCCGCCAACCTGCGCGCGCTTGGCGCGAGCGTCATGCTCGTCGGCGTGGTGGGATGCGATCAAGGCGCGACGCTGCTGCGCGAGACGCTACGCGAGCTGGACGTGGACGACGCCTGGCTGATCGAAGATCACGACGCTAGCACGCTGCGAAAGACACGCGTCCTGGCGGATGGTCAGTTGCTCGCGCGGGTGGACGAGGGCGAGACACGCACACACATCGCTCGCTGCGAACCGTTGCTGATCGATGCTATGGGCCGTTCGGCGTCGCAATGTGACGTGATCGTCGTCTCTGATTACTGCTATGGCGTGCTTTCCGACACGGTGATTGCGCGCCTCGCGCAACTGCGCGCCAGGTACGGCATCCCACTCGTCGTCGACTCGAAGGCGCTCGAGCGCTTTGCCGGCGCGGGCGCGACCATCGTGACGCCCAACGCGCTGGAGGCCTCGCTGCTAGTTGGCCACACCGGATCCCCAGCGCCGCCACTGGATCTGATCGAGATGCGCCATGCCGGCCAGCGCATCCTGGCATTGCTCGACACGGAACACGTCGCGCTGACGATGGCGGCGGATGGCGCGCTGCTGCTCAGCCGCGATGGCGGGATCGTCCACATTCCCGCATACCCCGTCGCGCAGGCGCATGAGATTGGTGCGGGCGATTCGTTCGCCGCCGGACTCGCGCTAGGTCTGGCGGCGGGCGCGCCGCTGGACGAGGCCGGTCGCCTGGGCATGGACACCGCGAGCATCGCCATCACCAAGCGCTGGACCGCCGTGGCGACGCGCCGGGAACTGC
>DATAOM010000100.1:0-13366 GCA_036265775.1 Ktedonobacterales bacterium
CCACGTGGCCTGAAGGTGGGAGGGGTGTCACGCTTCTTGACCTTCACTGCCTTGATCGCTTCAACGGCCTTGGCCCTGGCGCAGACGGCCAACTGCGCGCCCAGGCCGAACCTTTCGCGAGTTTCGCCATAAACACGGTGATGTGCTGTATTGGTGTTGGTAATGCCTTCATCCCAGCAGACTCGCGCAATCCATGTAGCTGCATCATTGAAGGCGCGTTGTGTCGCAGCCAATGCCGCGTCATAGCTCTCAATGTCCAGCTTGCAGCAGATGGTTCGGCAGAGTGTTGTGTTCATATGCCTGGATTCTCTCACAGGCGGCTTCCAGCGGAAAGGAGGAGCGGCGCTTCCTCACCTTGGCTAACGCCAGGGGTATCTGCGCCGCGATTTTGATGATTGACACTGACCCGGCGTCGCCGCAAACGGTCGCACCGCAATTAGACGAGACGTTCGCTCAAAGCTTCGGCGTGCTCGGCGCGCAACTCGTCGCCATCCGCGAACAACGAGAGAAGCGCTACCGAGCGTCTCCCGCCTACAAAGAAGATCGCAAAGTAGATCGTAAGGCGGCGCGAGCAGGCAAGAAGACACCACGCAGGCGTGTCTCATACACCGATGAAGAAAAAGCGGCGCTGAAGGCCATTGAAGATCGGGCCAAGAAGCTGCGTCAGGTCGAGCGCATCTTGAACGCCGACCCTGAGCTTATGAAGCTCACAGGCGCGATGATGGAAAACCAGGTGAAGTCGGTCCAGCGCCACCAGACCCGCACTATCATTGCGGTGGCGGTTGTGTCGCTCACCGTTGGATGGCTGCTTTCGGCGATCAGCCCCGCCACCGTCCTCGTACAACTCGTCGCGCGCTAGGCAAGAAGAGACGAATGGCGTTGGCCCACGGGGCGATCTGGTGATGCGCTACAATACATCAGCAAGACATCATCAGGAGGAGCGCCCATGCCACAGCCTGTCCCCACCCTTGTGATCTCCGTGCTCTTCAGCCTGACCGTGATCTCGTTTTGGCTCTGGATGTTCGTCGAGATGATCCGCAATGACGACATGGACCCTACCGCCAAGACCTATTGGACAGTGGGGTTTATCTTTCTCAGTATCTTCGCCGCCGGTCTGTATTACCTCAACATCTACCGACGTCGTGATTAGCGTCGTCTGAACGGACGCCCGGCACGGATTCCGCCAAGCACGCCCAGGCGCCGCCGTAAGTAAATAATCACGGGGTAGGTATAATCGCCGTAACGCAAGGCGTATTATCTGCCAGGACGAGCGCGCTTTGCGCAGCGAAGGAGAGGACACCAGATGACGGCGATTACCCTGCGCCAGCCGATCACCACGGCGGAAGAGCTACGCGAGATCATCGGCGCGCCAGATGCGCCAGCCATCAAGAAGCAGATCGATCACCTCGACGAGCATTGTCGCCAGTTCATCGCGCTCGCGCCACTGCTTTTCATCAGCTCAGCCAACGCCGACGGCCAGTGTGACGTCTCGCCCAAGGGCGACGCGCCCGGCTTTGTTCACGTCCTCGATGACAAGCTGCTCGCCATCCCGGAGCGCGCGGGCAACCGGCGCACCGACACGATGCGCAACATCCTTGCCAATCCACAGGTCGGCCTGATCTTCGTCATTCCCGGCATGCGCGAGACGCTGCGCATCAACGGGCGCGCCACCATCTATCGTGACCCCGAGCTGCTGGAGGCGATGACCTTCCAGGGCAAGACGCCGAAAGTGGCGATGGTCATCGAGGCGCAAGAGGTCTTCCTGCACTGCGGACGCGCCCTCGTGCGCTCGCATGTCTGGCAGACGGCGACCTGGCCCGATGCGGCGGCGTTGCCTTCGGCGGGACAGATCTTCGCGGACCACATGCAGTTGCCAGAGGTCACCTGCGAACTGGCCGATGAGGTGTTGGAGGACCACTACACCACACACCTGTACTAGTTCGTCGCGCCGAAAAGAAGAGGGCGCCGCAATGGCGCTCTCTTGCGTTGTGTCCGCCCTACTCGGTCTTATCAGGCGTATCAGGCGACGAACTCTCGTTTGGCTCCAGTCGCAGGCACACCGAGTTGATGCAGTAGCGCAATCCAGTCGGCTTGGGGCCGTCGTCGAAGACATGACCGAGATGAGCGCCGCAGTTGTTACAATGCACTTCTGTCCGGCGCATGAACAGGCTGTTGTCCGCTTCCGTTCCGACGTTCTCGCTGGCGGCAGGCTCCCAGAAGCTCGGCCAGCCTGAGCCGGAGTCAAATTGGGTGTCGGAGGAGAAGAGTGGCGCTCCACAGCAGACGCATGTATAGACGCCGTCCACGGACTTATGCACATATTCGCCGCTGAATGGCCGCTCGGTCGCGTGCTGACGCGCTACACGATATTGCTCAGGGGTGAGTTGCTCCGCCCATTCCTTATCTGTCTTCACGACAGGCGTTGATGACTCAGACATTGCAATTGCCCTTTCCTGTGGAGATATGCCATCACGCCGAATTATACCGCGCCCTCTACGGTGTGGAGGCTCATCTTGAATGCGCTCGGCGCTGGCATGCGCGGAAATGATACGTCAGATCAAGTGGGTCCTGACTTACAATGCGCTGACGGTACGCAAGAGCGTGAGCGTGACCTGCCGCGCTAACTCCTCTGGCTCTGCCCTTCGCTCGCTGCGGCTCCACTGGGTCGCTGCGCCGAAGATCGCCCAACTCCACACCATCGCCAGCGTTTGAGTTGTCACGCCCTCAGGCGATCCTGGGAAGTTCGGCTGGCGCATCCAGCCGAGCAGGATCGCCTCGGTCTCCTCTTGGATCGCGCGTTCCCGGTACGGCGCGAAATCGCGATCAGACGGCTTGCACTCATGATTCGTCATCGCCACGCACTCGAAGATGATGGTGACGAGCAAGCGTAGATGATCTTTGCTCCACACCGATGCGTTAGGCATCCTGGCAGCCAGCTCCTGCTTAAAGCGCTCGCGGATTGCGCTGTCGAGCAGGTCGAACTTGTCTTCGAAGTGCGCATAGAAGGTCGCGCGGTTGACTGTCGCGCGGTCGGCGATCTGCTGCACCGTGATGTCGCGGAAGCGCCCCTCCATCATCAGGCTTATGAACGCTTCCTGGAGCAATTGCCGCGTACGTTTGACGCGTGGGTCACCGAGGTTGATCTGTGTCGCCATGAGAGCGTTCCTCTTCAGTATGACTATCCGACACTTTGTCACTTTTGTCGCCTAACCGACATTACCCAGCTATTGTAGGTTGCCAGCGAGTTATCCATACGCTAGTAGTATAAACAACAGATGTCGTTTAGGCAATATCTGTCGTGTTATTCGCCACCGGTGACATGTGCCCCCGTGAAAGAAGGAATTGGTCTTGTGAACATTTCGTTATGGATCGTGCAGGTTTTGCTCGCGCTGGCCTTCCTGCTGGCTGGTGTTCCCAAGGCGACCCAACCCATTCCTGCGCTCGCCAAACGCATCACCTGGGCGAACGATGTTCCTGAACCGCTCGTGCGCTTGATCGGCGTCGCCGAGATCCTCGGCGCGCTCGGCCTGATCCTGCCGGCGCTGACGGGTATCTTGCCGTGGCTGACCGTCGCCGCCGCAATCGGCCTGGCAGTCGTGATGGCCGCCGCGATCATCTTTCACATCTTACGCGGCGAGACGAATCGCATCGCCATGAACGTCATCCTGCTGGCGCTGCTGCTCTTCGTCGTCTACGGGCGCTTGGCGCTCACGCCGCTGGCATAGCTCACTCTCTGTAGTGGCGCGACCGGGCGCCTCAGATCGGTGTCACGATGATGCTCTTCCGGCGCTCATGAGTAGATCGATCGCGCGTGTGGGCGAGGTGGCAACCTGCGCTCCAGCGTCCAGCAGCGCGCGATAGAGGTCTGGCCCGCGACCAGAATAGTCACGAGTACCTACTCTTGTGAGCAGCGTCTCCCGATCAGAGGCATCGCCCATCTCAGGCTCCAGCAGGATCAGGCGCGCGCCTGATTGGGCCGCTGCGAGCGCCGCATCCAGCAGTCCGGCGTTGCCTGCGCCAAGGGGAATCGGGCAGATGAGAACTGTTCCCGCCGCGCGCATCGCTGCGCCCGCCGTCGCCAGCCCAGCCTCGGAGAGGGGCGCGTAGGGCGGCTCGACGATGCAGGAGACCGCCAGCCGCTCGGCCAGCGCATAGTCGCTGTCGCCTACGTTCAGCGGTCCGGCGCTGAATGGTATCCCCGCGTCCGCCAGCGCGCGCAGCGCCAGCGCGCCCGTCCCACCACCGGCGAGCGCATGAACCTGTGGCGGTGGAGATGCGCCATCCACACTTGTGGACGCGCCTTTCCATGTGTGACCCGGCGGCAGGACGCTCAGATGCTCCTCGCCGCCCAGCACGCCGACCGTGACCGCCGCGCCATACACCGCGCCGAGCAATTCCCGCTCCAGCGCGCGCGAGGGCGGCCCATCGGCGACGACGCGCTTGTTGAGCAGGATCAGCCGTGAAAAGTAGCGTGCCGCCAGATTGAGGTCGTGCAGCGCGGCGAGGATCGTCAGCCCGCGCTCGGCGTTCAGCCGCCGCAGTAGCTCCAGCGTCTCGATCTGCCAGCGGATGTCCAGGTGCGCCGTCGGCTCGTCCAGCAGCAGCATGTGTCCCTCCTGGGCCAGCGCCAGCGCCAGCAGGACACGCTGCCGCTCGCCGCCGCTGAGCTCGTTGAGGACACGATCCGCCAGATGCGTAATATTCGTCGTCGCCAGCGCAGAGTCCACCACGGCGTGGTCCCCCGCATCCAGCGCGCCGAGCAGGTTCAGCCGTGGCGTGCGCCCCATCTCGACGATCTGGCGCACGGTGTAGGGGAACTGGACGGTGAACTCTTGCGGGACGACGGCCACGCGCCGCGCCGCCTCACGCCGTGGCAGTCGGCTCGCTTCGTCGCCCAGCAGGCAGACGCGTCCGGCTTGCGGACGTAGCGTCCCCGCTGCCAGCTTCAGGATCGTGGATTTGCCCGCGCCATTGGGGCCGAGCAGCCCGACCATCTCGCCCGGCGCGACGTGAAATGACACACCTTCGAGCGCGCGGGCGCGGTGGTATGCGAAGCTGACCGAGTCAAACTCCAATGCTGGGTTGGTCATCGCGCGCCTCCTCACCCTTGGCTCACCACTGGTAGCGTCGTCCAGCGGCGCGCAGCAGCGCCAGGAAGAATGGCCCGCCGACCAGCGCCGTCAACGCGCCCAGCGGCAGCACGGCGGGCGCGACGGCTGTCCGCGCGAGCAAATCAGCCAGCGTGACAAAGATGGCGCCGCCCAGCGCCGAGGCCGGGATCAGCAGGCGGTGGCGCGGGCCGAGCAAGATGCGGAAGACGTGCGGGACGACCAGCCCGACGAAGCCGACCAGCCCGCTGATGGCGACGGCGCCCGCGACGAGTAGCGCCGAGAGCGCGACGACAGCCACCTTGCGCCGCTCGACGGCGAGGCCCAGGTGCGCCGCCATCTCCTCGCCCAAGGCAAAGACATCCAGCGAGGGAGCCAGCAGCAGCGCGCCGAGCAGCCCCAGCGCGACCAGCGCGGCGACGACCCAGACCTGCGCCCAGCTTCCCACGCGAACGCCACCCGCCAGCCACAGATAGAGGACGCGGATCTGGAAGCCCTGCCGGTCGTTGAAAATGATGATCAGCGTCTGCAGCGCTGAGAGCAGCGCACTGACCGCGACCCCGGCGAGCAGCAGCGAGACCACCGGCGTGCGTCCGCGACTGGTGGCGAGCGCGTAGACCAGCGCCGCCGCCAGCAGCGCACCCAGGAAGGCGAACCCTGCCAGCAGGCTGAATCCCAGCAGCGATGCGGTGAAGACGGCTGGCAGCAGGAACGCCGCGCTGGCGCCCAGCGCCGCGCCCGACGACGTGCCAAGCAAGAATGGGTCCGCCAGCGGATTACGCAGCAGTCCCTGGAGCATCGCGCCCGCGATGCCGAGCGCCGCCCCGACAAGGACCGCGCCGAGAACTGAGGGCAGCCGTAGCGTCAGCAGGATGATCTCGTCGGTGACTGGCCAGGTGCGCGGGAAGTCGAAGAGGCCGGTCGCGTTGAGCAGGACCTGCGCGGTCACGATGGGTTCGATAAAGACCGAGCTGAACGCCTCGGCGAGGACGACGGAGCCAAAGAGCATAACAACGAGAACGGGAAAGGCGACGAGAGCGCGCGTCCAGCTTCCACGCTTGTGACGGCGTGGAGCGAATGGCGACGCGGAGACTTCAGCCTCAGCGCCGATGTGTTCGGGCTGCGCTGGGGCCGCCGGATCGAGTGTCTCTCGCGCCATACGTCGCCGCACTTTCCGCTAGTTCTATGCGAGACCTCACCCCCAGCCCCTCTCCCACAGGAGAGGGGAGCCAGACGACGCGCTCACTCGTGGTTCCCCTGTCCTGTGAGGGAAGGGGGGCCAGGGGGTGAGGTCTTCTATCTTACGCCTCAGGAGAACGCTTCAGGGTGTAGCAGCTTGGCCACCTGCTCCAACGCATCCACCAGGCGCGGTCCAGGCCGCTGGATTGGGTCGGGATTGATCGCGTAGATCTTGTTGCTCTTGACTGCCGCGATGTCCGCCCAGCCGGGACGCTTCCCCACCGCCTGCGGATCGCCACCATAGGAAGGGTCCTCGGTCAGGATGATGACTGCCGGGTTCGCGGCGATGATGCGCTCGTCGCTGACGGCGGGATAGCCTCCGCCGGAGGTCTCTGTCCCGAAGATATTCGTTCCCCCCGCCAGCTTGATGACCTCGTCGCCGAAGGAACCGGCGCCGAAGGCGTAGGGTGGCGCGGGCGAGTAGCCCACCTCCATGTAAACGCTGAGCGGCGTCGCGCTGGCGACCTTGCTCTTCACCGTGTCAATGCGCTTCTGCAGGCCGGACACAAGAGTATCAGCGGCCTTTTCCTCGTGGGTGAGCTGGCCGACGAGGCGGATCTCGGTGAGCGTGCCAGAGAGATCCATTCCTGGCAGGTCAATCACCGTCACGCCAGCCTGCATCAGCTTCTGGTCGGCGTCGCCACTGAAGTGGTTCCACGAGAGCACGAGGTCAGGCTTGAGCGCGACCACCTGCTCGACGTTGACTGCGCCAGTCGCGGGATCGCTCACCTTGGGCTTATTAGCAAGGTCGGCGGGATAGTTGGTCGTGGAATCCACCGCGACGACGCGCGAGCTGACGCCAATGGCGGCGAGCATCTCACTGTTGCCGGCGGTGAGCGAGACGATGCGTTGCGGGGCCGCCGCAGGAATCGTGATGGCCGTCCCGTTGGCGTCCTTTGCCAGCAGTGGCGTCGTAGAGCCGGTCGTCCCGCCGGTCGCGCTGGTGGTCCCGCAGGCCGCGAGGAGCAGGGCGCAGATCAGGGCGAGGAACGTGAAGGCGAGCGAGGCGCGTCCTACAGGGCTACGAGTCGTACTGTGAGTCGTGCTACGAGTCAATCTGCGGGTCATGCGATCAATCCGTTTCCTCCTTTGTGAACGCGGCGCGCCCCGGCGCTCACGACACAAAAAGCAGCAGACACCCGAAAACACGCTCGCAGCCAAAACAGAACGCCCTCTTCCCCAGATGAGAGAAAGAGGGCGCGCAAGGCACTCGTGGCGGCGCGGCTCTCAATCCTCAAGGCGCGAAGGATGTGAGCGACGTATTCCCTGGGCCGGTCTCCTGGCTCCTGGGCGCCGTGAGTCTCCTCACGACGAGCCTCTTCACCTTCCCACCAGACAGTCTGGCAGTGGTCTATCAAAAGAGGCGCATCCAGTTACAGTGGCGCGTCCGCACCGGTCTTGCACCGGTTTCCCTGGAACACACGCCGAAGCGCGCGCTCCGCTCAGGGAATCAGCGTATTCGGTTGTCCGGCAGGAGTATACCGCCGCCAGCAGCCGCCCGTCAATGCGCCGAGCCGCCATCCTCGGCGAAGATGCTCAAAAGGTGTTCCTAGATGCTCAATACCAGAAGTTGAGCATCTATGGCAATCTTGACCATCTTTGCTGCGCCATCAGGGTTGGCGCGTCCTGGCGAGCTATGGTAGGCTGGCGTGGATTCGCGCGGAAGTGTTTTACGAGTGAGTGTGAGAGCGGCGTATATGCGGCAAATGGATCGCTATTGGTGGCTAGGTCTACTCGCAAGCCTCGTTATCGGCGCAGCAGCTTTGGCTTTTGTCATTTGGCAAGCTGTTCTCCTTTGGGATGTCATACAGTTCGACAGCACATATGGCGGCGATCCCGAACTTGACAGTCTAGCAGGGAGAAGCACAGGGATCGCAGTAGCGGTTGGTATAGTCGGTCTCGTATTTGCCTGGACCCTTTTCAAAGAGGCGCATGTCGCGCACAAGCGCCGCCTGGGGCGTATGCAGGCGCTCGCGGGCAATCCGAACGCCATCCCACCCGCGCAAATAACAGCATCACCAGCGCAAGCGCCGGACCTGGAGGCGACCGGAAATGGCCAATTCCGATTGCTCTGGCAAGCCACGGCGGCGGGCAGGCGCTACGCGCTCATTGGCTATGCGGTCGTTCAACTCATGCTCGGCATATTCTTCATCTCCATGCTCTTCATGTTCTTCGCTGTCTTTTCGCAAATCCACTTCAGTTTCGGGCTCGATTGGCGTTCGGCGCAACTGATCGGCGCGCTGGCGCTGTTCGTTCTCTTTTTCGGCGGCCTTCCCATCGGCCTGATGATCTTCACCAGCCCGATGCGTTCCATTCTCATCCAGCCCTACGGCGTGATCGCCACTCCCAATGGATTGACCAGCGTCGCCGCGAACGGTAAAGCAACCTACATCCCCTGGAGCGAGGCGCGCGTCCTCGAAGTCTTCTTCTCATCGTCATCTGGAACGAGGTCTCAGCGCCGGTATCAGTTGTACGGAACGCGGTCGTCGGTCGAATGGCTCGACGCCCCGCCGAAACGCTGGCTCGCTGTGATCGAGCCGCCGGACGCCTCGCTGGCGGAGTATGAGCGTCAACATCAATTCCTGCTCAACCTCATCGCCGCGCGCACTGACCTCGTTCCGCGCACGTTCGGCAAAGAACCGAAAACGCCTGATCCGAGCCATCTCGGCGAGATCAGTGTAGAGGTCTTCTCGCAAGACAGACCTTGGGGGCAACTTGGCTGCCTCGGCATAGTGGTCGCGCTCGTCGCGTCCCTCTCGGCGTTGATCATCTTCCTGCCACTGAGTCAGTCGCCCTTGCTGAACCTCATCGTGGCGGGCGCATTGCTGCTGGCGCCTGCGCTCGGCTTTGTGAACGCTCTTACTGCGACCCTGATTCGATCCTTGCAGCCTGAACAAGCGCCATCGCCACCGCCGATAGAGCTGCCAGCGGAGTATGATCCCGCCGTCACATATGCTCTGCGCGAGCAGCGGACAACCGCTATACGGCTGCGTGATTTCGTCCTGGGGCTGCTGCTCGGCGTGTGTGTGGCCCCTGGCGTTACGCTGCTCTTCCCTGATGCTGTGTCCACGCTGATCGGCTCTGACGCGCGCATCGGTGATGGATTCGCATGGTGGCTGGCGCTAGCGCTCGCCCTGATCGGCGTCCTGGGGCTGCTGCTTGCGTTCGGCGCAGCGCGCGGAATCGGAACCTACCATGAGTTATCCGCCGATGCCACCGGCTTGAGCGAATTGATGGGCGGCGAGTGGCGGCGCCAGGCGACATGGGATGCGATTACTGACTTTTGTGTGCGCCATGAAGGTGGTGACAGATATCTCTATCTCGCCATACGCAAAGCCGAATTTCCAGTGTTCTGGTCGGCGGGGGAGCGTTCGCGCGCCGCTGGGACAGTGGTGGAGGGACGCCACTACGTCACGCGGGACGAGTTCTCGGCGGTCGTCGCCGAGCGTGCAGGAACTTCTCTGAAGACTCTGATGAGAGTGAGGAAGAACCAAAAGGTGACTTCCTGAGTGCGGAAATACCAGTCAATGAAACGGCCAGACGAGCGTTCCGTTGACGTACATCTGCCATAGAGCCACCGCGCCCACCAGCAGCGGCGCGACGACCAGCGCTGGCAGGAAGTTCGCCGTGCGCAGCTCACGAATCTTGAGCAGCCGTAGCCCAATCGCAATCAGGATGAGGCCGCCGGTCGCGGTCAGCTCGATCAACGCCTCCGAGCCGCTGCCCAGAACTGGCGCGAGTGTGCCTGCGGCGAGGCTGATCGCGCCCTGGAAGAGCAGAATAGTGAAGACCGAGAGCAGCACGCCCCAGCCGAGCGTCGCGCCAAAGGCCAGCGCCGCGAAGCCATCCAGCGTGGACTTGATGACCAGCTTCGTCGGATCACCTACCAGCCCGTTATCGAGCGCGCCAAGGATGGTCAGCGGGCCGACACAGAAGACGAGGCTGGACGTGACAAATGCCTCGCTGACCGTCGAACCCAGTCCGCTGAGCCGCCGCTGGAAGAAGTCGCCCAGCGCGCGCAGCCCAGCGTCGAGGTTGAGCGCCTCGCCGATCACCGTGCCGATCAGCAGCGCGCCGAGCAGGATCAGCGGGTTCTTCGTCGCCAGCGCATCGCTGAGGCCGATGAGAATCGTGAAGAGGCCGAGCGCACCGAAAAGCGAGTCATGCATGCGCTCTGGTAGCCGCCCGCCGATTAGCGCGCCGATGGTTCCGCCAATGAGGACGGTCAGCGCGTTCAGCAGCGTGCCTGAGACGGGAATCAGGAATGCGGGTAGCTCAGGCATCGCTCCTCCGGTCGCGCCGATGTGGCGCATGGCCATGTGTGGGATGATGAAATCGGGCGTCTTCGGATTATACTGGCGAGGGCCAGCCCTGGATACTGCTGGATGAGAATTGAGGAGACCCATACCGATGGAGCGCAGCGTGTTCGTTCCCGCATACGCCAAGATCAACCTCACCCTCGCCGTGCTGGGCAAGCGCGAGGACGGCTACCACGACCTCTCCTCGGTGATGCAGACTATCTCCCTGCACGATACGCTGCGCCTGACGCCCAACCGCTCCGGAAAGATCAATGTGCAATCGGATAGTCTCAAACTGAACACGCCAGACAATCTCGCCCTGCGCGCGGCGCTGGCGCTACGCGAGGCCGCCGGAGATCAATCGTTCGGCGCGGAGATCGAGCTGCTCAAGACAATACCCTCGCCTGGTGGGCTGGGGGGCGGCAGCAGCGACGCCGCATCCGTCCTGCTCGCTCTCAACGCGCTCTGGGAAACGCGCCTACCCCACGAGCGACTAACAGAGCTCGCCGCCACGCTCGGCTCCGACGTGCCGTACTTCCTCACCGGCGGGACGGCGCTGATCGCTGGCCGCGGCGAGCGTGTCACCCCATTGCCGGACGCCCAGCCACTCTGGCTCGTGCTGGCGCGTCCGCCCTTCGCTGTCTCGACCGCCACCGTCTACCGCGCGCTCTCTCCGCATGATTACGTGACCGCGGAGGACACAGACGCCATCGCTCAGGCCATCCAGCGAGGCCAGCCCCTGCCCCTGGAACATCTCTCCAACGCGCTCGAAACGCCGGTGTGGCGCGACTATCCTGAGATCACCGCCACACGTGACGCTCTGCTCGCCGCTGGCGCGCCGCTCGTACGCATGAGCGGGAGCGGCCCCACCCTCTATGCCCCCTTCGGCGCCCTTGAAGACGCCTCGCGCGTATACACTGAGTCTCGGTCACGTGGGCTGGAGTGCTGGCTTTGCCACTTCATCTCACGTTCTGCCTGCGAGGGCGCCGTTCGTGATTTGTAGTCAGGCGCGCCGCACACGGGTGCGTATGACACGCGAAATTGCTATGCTATACTCGGAGTCGGCTGCGCGACTGTGCGGCGTCATTCTTGGGAGCGGTG
Organism: Ktedonobacterales bacterium; assembly: GCA_036265775.1. Taxonomy (GTDB): domain Bacteria; phylum Chloroflexota; class Ktedonobacteria; order Ktedonobacterales; family JADMIN01; genus DASWAC01. The sequence goes on from DATAOM010000100.1 coordinate 11,747, forward strand.
TTTGATGGCGACTGGAGCCAAGTCCAACGGCCATAGCAATGGCCACGTCAACGGCCGCGCTAATGGTCATGTCAGCCGTCGCGCGCTGCCCGTCGTGAGCCGCCACCCGCTCTCGAATCCCTCCGCCGAGCCAGGCTACGAGCAGCGCCCCTCCTTCGATAAGCGCCTGCTGCAGAGCGTCCAGCGCCGCCTCAAGAAGCGCACGCAGCGGCTGCTCTGGTCAGCGCTTGGTTTCATTGGCTACCTCACGCGCGACCGCTCGCTGCGCCGCCGCAAGCCGCTTCGCGCCGGAGATCATCGCATCAAGCGCATCCTTGTCGTGCGTGTGGACATGCTCGGCGACCTCGTCTTGACGACGCCGGCAATTCGCGCGCTGCGGCTGGCCTATCCCGACGCGACCATTGACGTGCTGGCGATGCCGGGGACTGCGAGCGTCCTCGACGGCGACCCTGACATTAGCCGCATTCTTACCTGCGACGTGAACGCCTGGATGGCGCCGGCGAACTGGCTGCGCGGAGACACCTGGCGCGAGTTGGGCGCGTTCCTGCGCACGACGCATCGGCCCCACTACGACCTCGCCATCAGCGTCTGCGGCGACATTGGCGGCGTCGTCACGCGACTGACCGGCGCGCGTCACCGCGTTGGCTACGCGGGCGAGGCGTATCCGCACTTCATGACCGATCCCGTTCCCGGCAAACGCTACCTCACGCCGCAACACGAGGTGCGCTATGTCCTCGATCTCGCGCGCGCTGCTGGCGGCAAAGTAGACGAGGTGGAGCAGCGGCCAACGCTCTCCGTCAAACCTGATGCGCGGGTCATGATCCATCACATCCTGCAAGAAGAGCGCGAAAAAATCGGCGCGCGTGGCCCCATCGTAGCCATCCACCCTGGCGCGCGCAACGGCACGGCGAAGCGCTGGCCGATGCGCCACTACGCCGAGCTGGGCGACCGCCTCTCACGTGAGCTGGACGCCTTCGTCGTCGTCACCGGCGCGCCGAACGAGCTGGCGCTCTCGCACGAGATCATGCGGCGGATGACGGCTCCCGCCTTCGATCTGACCGGCAAGACCTCGCTACAGGAGCTTGTCGCGCTAATGGCGGAGTCCGATCTGGTCATTACCGGCGATAGCGGCCCGATGCATATCGCCTGCGCGGTGCAAACGCCGACCGTCGCGCTGCATGGCCCCACCGAGCCAGCCCAGAGCGGCCCAACTGGTAATCTGGCGGTCATCCTGCGCCACCAGTTGTGGTGCTCACCTTGCTACGACTCCAGCGCGACCGCCGAGTGCCGCTTCGGCAATCCCACCTGTATGAAGCTGATCAGCCCCGATGATGTCTTCGCCGCCGCCTGCCAGCAACTTGAACGCTACCGGCGACTCTCTGCCACCACATCCAATGATGCGCCTGCCCCGGCGCTCGGCGCGACCACGCGCTCCTTCGCCACCACCTACCGCGCTCCGGAATGATGCGGCTTTCTTCCACTTTGATTGATCGCCATTGCCTCTAAGAAGAGCCTGTCAGGGTTATGCTATGATCGTCAAATGAAGAAACTCTTGTACTTCGCAGGCCCCTTATTCAATGACGCCGAGAAGACTTTTAACGATCAACTAGCCATGCTTCT
>DATAOM010000101.1:0-19735 GCA_036265775.1 Ktedonobacterales bacterium
AAACGCGCGGCAGGAGTGGGCGCGCTCAGGCTGCAGGCGATGGCGGAACGGAAGGCGGCGTGACCTCGATTTCGTCGTAGCGATTGATGCGATAGATCAACGTCGAGAGCAGCCAGCTCAGGATAAAAATGGCGATGATGCCCGCGCCGACATAGCCGGAATTATCGCCCACCGCCCCAACGAATTCCCAGACTGGCCCCTCTAGATTGAACTGCCCACCAATGATGCTCAAGACCTCGATGGTTCCGATCACCAGGGCAACCAGCACTGAGATCAGCGTGATAGACATGTTGTAGAAGAGCTTGCGAATCGGCTTGACGAAGGCCCAGCCATACGCGCCGAGCATCATCACACCGTCGGTCGTGTCGGCCAGGCACATCCCAGCGGTGAAGAGCAGTGGCAGCAGGAACGCGGCATAGAGCCGCAGATGCAGCGATCCCACCGTCCCCGCGAGCACAAAGAGGCCGATCTCGGTCGCGGTATCGAAGCCAAGGCCGAAGAGGAAGCCGATGGGATACATCTTCCAACTCGCGTCGATGGTCTTGAAGAGTCCGCGGAAGATGCGCGCGAAGAAGCCGCGCTGGTTCAGATAGTCGTCGATCTTCTCGGAGTCATACACGCCGCCGCGCGTCACCTGGCGAAAGGCGCGCACGATCTGGATCAGGATCACGATATTGATGATCGCCATCGCCAGCAGAAAGAACGCCGAGACGCTCGTGCCGATCAGGCCAGCCGTCGTCTCCAGCGCAGAGTGTTCATCGTTGATTCCGGCGCTGATCGCCTTTGCGCCAAGACCAACAAGAATCGCAATAAGCACGACGACGGTCGAATGACCCAGCGAAAAAAAGAACCCCACTCCGATCGGCTTCTTATTTTCCTGCATCAGCTTGCGCGTGACATTGTCGATCGCCGCGATGTGGTCGGCGTCCACCGCGTGGCGCAATCCCAGCAGATAGGCCGCCACCGCGAACGCCAGAAACGCCGGATAGAGCGATGAGGTGTAGAGCGCGGCGCCCCACAGGAGGAAACTGATCGCGATGAGCAGGACGTAGACGCCAATGATCTTTGGGCGCACGCCCGGTGTCTTATCGCTAAACACACGGCGCAGGCTGGCAAACATCCAGTCATCTCCTCGTTGAGAGCGCGAATACGCATCCAGGCTCAGAACTGGATTCTCTGTGGCATATCGCCGAGCGACGCGCTGCTACTTGCGAACGTTCGCAAGTAGGGCATGCATATTAATTAGTGCCGTGAGCGTCGCCATAAAGTCAAGTCGCTCGCCCGCTGCACCTAACTGTGCTAGGAGCGGGGGAAGATTTGGACGACGCGCTGGCGCCCATGCTAGTAGGGCGCTCGAGCATGAGAAGCGGATTGTTGGCGCATGAAGGAGGCATACCATCTCCCGCTGGCCTTAATGCGCCGCTCCAGCGTTCGTGGATCGACGGCGACGAGGCCAAAATGGAGCCGGTAGCCGTTTGTCCATTCGAAGTTGTCCAGCAAGGTCCAGGCGAAGTAGCCACGGACGGGCATCCCACGTTCGCGCGCCCGCGCGAGAGCCTGGATATGGTCGCGCAGGTAGGCGATGCGCTGTTCGTCGTGAATCTCACCAGATGGCATCCCCGCCTCGTTGAAGGCCGCGCCGTTCTCGGTCACGAGGAGTGCGCGCGGATGATACGCGGTGTAGACCTGTTCGAGCACATCTTCGAGGCCCTGGGGGTAGATCTCCCAGCCCATCTCTGTATAGCTGGCTCCTGGCACGGGAACGACCTGTTGAGCGTGTCGTCCGTCCTGCTGCACTCTGCGAACAGTCGCGGGCAGCGTCGGCGTGCGGAAGACCTGTCGCTCGTAATAGTTGACGCCTACGAAATCCAGCGGCGCGGAGATGCGCTCCATATCGCCATCGAGGATCGGCGGCGCGTCTACTCCTAGCGACGAGAAGAGATCCAGCGGGTAGCGGCCCTCGAAGAGTGGCCGGAGAAACCATTGGTTATGCAGCAGGTCGGCAGCGCGTACGCGCTCAAACGTCTCTGCCTCCTCATCCGCCGCATACATGGGAGTTAGGTTCAATGTAATGCCAAGTTGTGCGCGCGCTCCCAGGCTTGCCCGCAGCCGCTCCACCGCAAGCCCATGAGAGAGCAGCAAGTGGTGTCCGGCGGTGACCGCCGCCTGCGTATCAGCAATTCCTGGAGCATGGACGCCGAGAGCATGTCCGAGGTACGCGACGCACCAGGGCTCGTTATGCGTGGCCCACCACTCGACCCGGTCGCCGAGCCGCCGCGCCACAACCTCCGTATAGTCGGCGAACGCCTCAGTGGTGTCGCGGTTGAGCCATCCACCACGGCGCTGCAAGGCGGCAGGTAGATCCCAGTGATAGAGCGTCACCAGTGGGGTGATACCATGCGCCAGCAGCGCATCCACCAGCCGGTCATAGAAGTCAAGCCCAGGTATGTTGATGGCCCCTGCGCCTTCCGGGATCACGCGTGGCCACGCCACCGAGAAGCGGTATGCGCGCACTCCAAGCGTGGCGAGCAACGCGACATCCTCGCGCCACCGATGATAGTGGTCCGCCGCGACCGCCGCCGTCTCGCCGCGTTCGATTGCCCCCGGCAGACGAGAGAACTCGTCCCAGATCGACGGCCCGCGCCCATCTTCATCCACCGCCCCTTCGATCTGATACGCCGAGGTACCGACACCCCAGAGAAAGTCCGCCGGGAACGGCGGGGCGATCTCGGCGGAAAGGGGCGAGAGGCCGCGCAAGGCGCGCGCAACAGGGTCGGGGCTGTAGCCAGTGGAAGCGACCAGGTTCAGAATACGCTGGCGCGTCTGAACATCGACATCAGGTTTGCCATTGAGCGCCCGCGAGACGGTCGCCTTGGAGACCCCTGCCCGCCGCGCCAGTTCTGCAAGGGTGATGCGTCCACTTATGGCCTGATCTCCAGCTAGGCCTGGTTCGTTCGGATCCATGCCGCGTGTTCCTATTCTAACGGCTGGCCGCTGATGTTGAAAAGAATTTACCACAACGCTCTAACTCCAGACGCGCTCTCTTTGTTGTGCTTCCGTTTGTTGTGGCGAGCTCGTGCAGCCAACAACACGGTACCAAGTGGTAGAGTTAGGTCAGGTTACTGGGGAGCAAGCGATTTGGAGGCGGGAAGTGATCCAGGGGAGACGACGGATAGCGCTGGTGACGGGCGGCTCACGTGGCATCGGCGCGGCGACGGCTCTCGCGCTGGCGGCGCATGGCTACGATGTAGCCTTCACCTACCGCAACAAACAGATGCGCGCGGATCGAGTGGCGGCAAGAATCACAGCACTCGGCGTTCGCGCTTTGGCCGCTCAGTGTGACATCACACATCCAGACGAGATGGCGGCGCTCTATGTGGGCATCGCAGAGTGGAGTGGCGCGCTGGACGCGCTGATTCTGAACGCCTCTGGTGGTATGGAGCGCGACCTTGTCGCAGCGGACCCCGACTACCCGATACGCATCAACCGCGACGCGCAGATTGCTGCGCTCGATGGCGCGCTGCCGCTCATGACCGATGGTGGCGTGGTCGTCTTCGTGACGAGCCACTGGGCGCACCTGTATGGACAGGTCGAGCAGCTTCCCGCCTATGAGCCAGTCGCGGAATCCAAGCACGCGGGCGAGGTCGCGTTACGTGCGCGCGTAGACGAAATGGCCTCTTGCGGAATCCGTTTCATCGTCGTCACCGGCGACCTGATCGAGGGCACAATCACGCCGAAGCTGCTGGAGCGCACATCGCCTGGGCTAGAGCAGGATCGCCGCGCGGCGCTTGGGCCATTGCCGACTGCGCAGGAGATGGGTCAGGTGATCGCCGATGCCGCAGTGGATACGTCCCTGCCCAGCGGGCATATCATCGTCATTGGCGCGCCACTCGCCTCGCTGCTGACTCCACCAAAAGGCGATTAAGGTTGCGCCGCCCGTTACGTCTGTGGCGGACGTGGGAGCCACCGTGGCACAGCGCGCAGATAGGCGTCATAGCTCTCGCCGAACTGACTCCGCAGTGATGGCTCTTCCACAAAAATCACGAATAGGTGAACGATGAGCCAGACAACAAGCGCATAACCAACCAGCGCGACCGAGTGAAAGAGAATCGCCTGCCCGACGATGATCGCCAGAACTCCCAGGTACATCGGGTTGCGCACCCACCGATACGGGCCTGATCTTACGAGAAATATCGGCGCATCAATCGGCGCTGGCGTGCCTTTCCCGATGAAGGTGAACGCTCCAGCGCACCACAGATACAGGACCACTCCTACGAGCAGCGGCAGCAACCCAAGCAGCCAGGGCGATGGCGCCAGCGTCTCCGCCGAGGGAGGCTGGCCAAGAATTAGCCAGGGAATGACGAACGCCACCGTTCCAGGAACCAGAATCGTAAAGATGATAGTCTTGAGCGCAATCACACTGCTTCTCCTCAACAATCTCTCATCCTCAGCATACGTGTCCTTGTTTGTCTTGACCAAACTGGGCCGCTTCGCCTGCATCCACATCATATCTTCTTGATTCTCGGCGGCTTCTAAATGAGAGGACAATCACTGCTTGTGGCGCCGCAATGGCAGTGTTAGAATGCGCGACAGGCGAATGATGGTGCGCCCGGTGTTTCCTAGGGCTGTCTAGGTCCGGTGGCTCTGATCTCGTCTGCGCACAGCGATCAAGGACCGCGATGAAACAGTGCGATGAAACATTATGGTGGAACGTTCCTACCGTTTACCGAGCGTATGCTGATCAAGCAGAATAGTGGAGTATGGAACAGCAGACGGTGCGCAAGACATTCAAATACAAATTGAAACCCTCTATCGACCAAGAGCGCCTCCTTGACCGTGCGTTGATGTTGTGCCGTCAAGTCTACAATGCAGCTATTACTGAGCGCCGAGAAGCATGGCAAAAGTGTGGCGTCTCGGTTACCTACTATCAGCAGAAAGCCGAACTTCCCGACATCAAGACAGATCTTCCTGAGTACTCCGAGGTGCATAGTCAGGTATTACAGAATGTGATACAGCGCGTGGACTGGGCATTCCAGGCCTTCTTCCGTCGTGTGAAAGCGGGTGAGACTCCTGGATATCCCCGCATTCACGGGCGCAATCGCTATAATAGCCTGACCTATCCGCAGTTCGGTAGGGGAGTCTCGCTGGAAAATGGGTTGCTGAACCTCTCCAAGATTGGGCCTATTGCGGTGCGCTGGTCTCGTTCAATGGAGGGGACGCCGAAGACGGTCACAGTCTCGCGTGAAGCAGATGGGTGGTATGTATGCTTTTCATGCGCCGAAGTGCCGACACACCACCTTCCACCTGCTGGGCAGGACACAGGCATAGACCTAGGACTGGAGGCATTCGCAACGCTCTCAAACGGTACTCGCATTTTCCACCCTGGCTGGTATCGCAAAGCAGAGCGCGCGCTGAAAACGGCGCAACGGCGCGTCTCACGCCGCAAGAAAGGTAGCCGTCGCAGACGCAAGGCGGTCACGCTACTCGCCAAGGCGCTTCAGAAGGTGAAACGCCAGCGCGCCGACTTCCATCATAAGGTTGCCCTACGTCTGGTGCAAACTCATAATACGGTTTATTATGAGGACCTACAGACGGGAAATATGCTCAAGAATCACTACCTCGCTAAGAGTATTAGTGATGCTAGCTGGGCAGCGTTCGTGGACATTCTCTCCTTCAAGGCAGTGTGCGCTGGTCGGAGGGTTATCGCTGTACCGGCTGCATACACCAGCCAGAGGTGTTCTGGCTGCGGTAGCTTGGTCCAGAAAGGCTTGTCTGTCCGCTGGCACTCCTGTCCGGACTGTGGAACAAGCCTGCACCGGGACCATAATGCCGCCAAGAACATAGAGAGGCTCGGGCGGAGCCTTCGAGGAGACGTAGCGTTGGCTGCGTTGTAGAACCGAGGATTCCTTCGGGGAGCGTCAAAATGCGCGCAACCGGGGTGGCAAACGAACCACCCCTGAAGAAGTAAGGCAGGAAGCCAGGTCGAGATCGGCGCGTGAAGCACGCGCGAGAGGAGCCACCATGAGTGAGGCAGCGGCGCCTCAATCCACTACTCGCGGCGACGTCAAACGCGCCGCGCGCTATGCTTCGTACTTCTTCTTCATCATGTTCCTCGCTAACTTCGTCAACTACCTCCAGCGCTTCGCCTTCACCGGCCTGAGCAAGCCCATCACTAGCGACTTGCATCTCAACCCCGCCGACTTCGGACTGCTCGGTACGATCTTCTTCCTCGTCTACACGATCTTCGCTCTGCCACTCGGCTTCCTCGCCGACCGCACAGGACGCAAGGTGATTGTCGGCTGGGGCATGGCGCTGGCGAGCCTCGCAACCGTTTTCACCGGTCTCTTCTCATCTTTTGCTGCGCTGATCGGGGCCAAGTCACTTTTTGGTCTGGGGCAGAGCGGCTTCTATCCCGCCGGGACGCCGCTGCTCGCCGCGCAATATACTCCCTCGCGTCGCGCGCGCGTCATTGGCGTCTGGACGGTCGGCGCGCTGATTGGCGCGGGCGTAGGCTATCTCTCGGCCACGCTGCTCGACATCTTCCCCGCCTTGACCTGGCGTTCGGTCCTCTTTCTCACAGCCATTCCCGGATTCATCATGGCTGTCTTCATTCTGCTGTTGCGCGAAAAGAGGCGGCACGAGGACGACCCGCCAGTCACAGAGAGCGTTGGCGCTGGACCGTCTGTCTGGCAGCGCCTGCGTAGTTATTGGCGCGTCCCCACATTCCGAGTAATCGTCGCGCTGCACGCGTTTGGCTTCTTCGCCATCACCGGCATCGCCTTCTGGCTGCCGCTGTATCTAGCGAATACCTACGGTAAGACAGTGACGCAGTATGACTACAACGGCAACAACGTCGGCGAGATCACCAGCGTCTTTGGGAACGCAGGCCTCTCGGTGGGTCTCCTCTCGACACTGGCGGGAGCGGTGGTGCTGCTGGGCGGCGTCTTTGGCAACCTGTATAGCTCGCGTCTCGCCCGGCGGCTGAGCGCGCGCACGCCCAACGCTCGCGTCCTGGCCGGTGGCGTAGGGTTCCTGCTTGCGGCTCCGTTCGTGATCCTCACGGTGGGTGCGCCGTTTGTCCTGCCGCAGATTCCCTTCTATGCGAGCGCTAGCCCCTCGACGCAACTGCTCATTGGGCTGATTGTCTTCATCGCGTTTGGGCTGCCTGCTTCGTTCTGCCTGAACATCTACAATGGTCCGACGAGCGCTGCTTTGCTCGATGTGATTCCTTCTGAGGAACGCGGAGCGGCCAACGGCACGGAACTCTTCCTTGCCCATCTGCTCGGCGATGTCTTCTCGCCTGTGCTGATTGGCCTATTCGCCGTCTTCTTGACCGTTCAGCTTGGCGGCGACCGTATTGGACTCGCGCTGCTGGTTCTGACTCCGATCGCGCTGATACTCTCAGGGCTGGTCGGCGTTTGGGGCAGCCGCTTCTACTCGGCTGATGTCGCCAAGCTCGGCTCAACCGCCGAGGAGATGAGCGGGATACCTGCTGCAACGCCCTAACCATCAGGATACAAGACTGCGATGACCGAGCGACCGTTGCCCGAGCGCATCCGCGCCTACTACGACGAGACGTGGGGCGACTACCGCTGGCTCTGGCTCAGCCCGCGTAACTACGCCATCCACTTCGGCTACTGGGACACGACGACACGCACTCACGCGCAGTCGCTGCGTGAGATGAACCGCGCGCTGGCCGATCGCATCGGTATCCAGCCGGGGCAGCGGGTTCTCGATGCCGGTTGTGGCGTCGGTGGCAGCGCGCTCTGGCTGGCGCGCGAATGTGGCGTGGAGGTCGTCGGCGTCACGCTGGTGGCGAGCCAGGTCGAGCGCGCGCGGCGCTTCGCGGCGGAGGCCGGCCTCGCCGACCAGGTCTCGTTCGCGCAGGAGGACTACACCAGTACATCGTTTCCCGCCGCCTCGTTCGACGCTGTCTGGGCGGTGGAGAGCGTCTGCCACGCGCCGGAAAAGGCGCTCTTCGCGCGGGAGGCGCGGCGGCTGCTCAAGCCTGGGGGGCGGCTCGGCATGGTCGAGTACATGCGCGTGAGCCGTCTACTGCCCACCCCCGCGGACGAGGAGTTGATGCGTTCGTGGCTCTCTGGCTGGGCGATTCCTGACATCGCCACGCCGGAGGAGTGGACTGGTTGGACGAGCAAGGCAGGCTTTGACGAGATTGAGATCAGCGACATCACGCCCAACGTCCTGCCTTCGCTGCGCAGGCTCTACTGGATGACCCAGGCGCTTTGGCCGGGCGCGTCCCTGCTGCGGCGTATGGGAATGCGCAGCGAGACGCAACACGGCAACACCCGTGGCGCGCGCGAGATCTACCGCGCCGTCCGTCGGGGCCTCTGGCGCGAACAAATCCTGACCGCGACCGCGCGCTAAGCGTCCTTTGTCTAGCTCACAGCCCGATCGGTGATCTCCAGCCCCGCGTCAATGATCGCCAGTCCCTCGCGCAACTGCTCCTCGGTGATGCAGAGCGGCGGGTTGATGAAGAAGCCGTTCCAGCGCACGAACGTGAACAGCCCCTGTTCGCGGAAGAAGGCGTTGAGCTGCGGCATCGGCCCAAGCTCGGACGCCTTGGGGTTGTAGGGCGTCATCGGCTCGCGCATCTCGCGGTTCTTCACGAGCTCCACCAAGCTGAAGAGGCCGATCGCGCGCACGTCGCCGACCGAAGGGTGCTTCTCCTTAAGCCTGTTCAGCTCCTCCGCGAGGATCGCGCCCATCGCCTTCGCGTTCTCGATCAGATGGTCCTCTTTGTAGACGTTGATGCAGGCTACGGCGGCGGCGCAGCCGACCGAGTGCGCGTTATACGTCAGCCCGGCGTAGAGCGGCTTGTCCTCGAACTGCGCGGCGATGGTGTCGGTCACGATGGTCGCGCCGAGTGGCACGTACGCCGAGGTTAGTCCCTTGGCGACCGTCATGATGTCCGGCGTGACGCCCCAGTGGTCCACCGCGAACCACTCGCCAGTGCGCCCGAAGCCGCTCATGATCTCGTCGCAGATCAGCATGATGCCATGCTTCGTGCAGAGTTCACGCAGCCCCTGCATGTAGCCATCCGGCGGAATAATCAGCCCATTCGTGCCGACGACCGACTCGACGATCACGGCGGCGATAGTCTGCGGCCCCTCGAAGGTGATGATGTCTTCGATGTGGTTCAGGCAGTCCATCGTGCAGGCGGGTTTGTCGCCACACCAGCGGCAGCGATAGCGATACGGGTCCATCGCGCGCACGACGCCGGGAATGCCCGGCTCCGCCGCCCAGCGGCGCGGGTCGCCGGTGAGGGTGATCGCGCCAGCCGTCGCGCCGTGGTACGAGCGGTAGCGCGCAATGATCTTCTGCCGCCCCGTCACCCAGCGCGCGATCTTGATGGCGTTCTCGTTGGCCTCTGCGCCGCCATTGGTGAAGAACGCCTTGGTCAGATTGCCAGGTGTAATCTCCTGGAGTAGTTTGCCCAGTTCAGCGCGCACCTTGGTCGTGGAGGTCGTCGGCGCGACATAGCAGACCTGCTCCATCTGCGCCTTCACCGCGTCGATGACGCGCTGGTCGCCGTGGCCGATGTTGACGCACATGAGCTGCGAGTTGAAATCCATGTAGCGCTTGCCGTCGGCGTCCCAGAAGTAGATGCCCTTGGCGTGATCCACCACCAGCGGCGAGATCGCGTTCTGCGCCGTCCATTCATAGAGCGTCGTCTCGCGCGAGAGGTCAAGCACCTCCTGTCGCGACAGGTCGCCAATCGCCATCATCCACCTCCAATGTAATTGCTACATAGACTTTCTTCGTTGGTCGCTCACTGCGCGATGAGGCCGAAGAAGTAGGTTCCAGGGATGGTCTCTACCTGCGCAAAGCCAGCCTCTTTGCAGAGTGCGGCGAGGCGCTCAGGCGACCGGTAGATCTTGACGATCTGGAACTGACGGCCATCGCGCAGCTCGCGCACCTCCAGATCTGAGTCCTCGGTCGCCGGTGGACGCACAGGGGATGTGTCCGGCTCGTCGACGATACACAGTTGACCTCCAGGACGCACAGCGCGGCGCAGCATAGCGAGCATGGGTGCGAGCCGTTCCGCAGGAACGTGCGAGAACCAGAACGCGGCGAACGCCAGATCGACCGGAGCCTCTGCTTCCCAGGCGAAGAGGTCAGCAAGCTGATAGCTCACGCGCGCATCCGCGACCTTGGAGCGATTGAGCGCGAGCATCTCAGGCGATGAGTCTACGGCGAGAATGTGCTGCGCCACACTCTGTAAGTCGCGCGTCCAGATGCCGGTGCCACATGCCAGTTCCAGCGCCCGCTCACAGGGCGTCAGACGCGCCATGATCTTCACCGGCCAGTCGCGCAACTCCTGCCCTAGCGGATGGACGTCATCGCCATCATCGCCCAAAGCGGTGGCGTCATACTCGGCGGCGCGCTCACGGTAGTATCGCATCTGCTCCTGCAGGACGGCTTCATCCACGCGTGGTTTCTCCTCGCAATCTGTGCGCGTGTGCTCGACTATGGCGCCTGCGCCACGTTACCTACCACGCGCTCCAGCAGGAACCTTCGCCTTTGCGGACTTCGCCGCTTTCCCATTCTTGGCTTCGTGCACCTCGCCGGGGCGGTCGAAGCGATGACGCGGCACGAAGCGGCCTGATCCCGCCTCGCCCTTCCACTCGCCGTTCTCCACCAGCACGCGCCCGCGCGACATCGTGACAACTGGTAGGCCCGTCACTTTCATCCCCTCGTAGAGGTTGTAGTCGGTGCGGTGATGGCTAGTCTTCGCGCTGATCGTGTGGGTCGCTTCGGGGTCCCAGATCACGATGTCGGCGTCGCTGCCCGGAGCGATCGCGCCCTTCTGCGGGTAGACGCCGAAGAACTTGGCCGGATTGACGCAGCACAGCTCGACCCAGCGGTTGAGCGAGAAGCGTCCGCCGCGCACGCCGTGCGTGTAGAGCACCATCATGCGATCCTCGATGCCCGGCACGCCGTTGGGAATCTTCGAAAAGTCGCCCTTGCCAAGCTCCTTGCCGCCCTGGCGCCCGTCTTTGCCGCCCTCGAACCAGAAGTCGCAGTGGTCGGTCGAGATGATCTGCAGGTCATTCGCTGCGACCGCCTTCCAGAGCGCCTCCTGGTCCGACACCTCGCGGAACGGCGGCGAGCAGACCCACTTCGCGCCCTCGAAGCCCGGTCGCGCCAGGTCATCCTTGGTGAAGAAAAAGTATTGGAAGCAGGTCTCGCCGTAGATTGGCCCGCCACGCCCGCGCGCCAGCCGGATCGCCTCCACCGCGCCCGCGTTGGTGACGTGGACGACGTAGAGCGAGGCTCCGGCCACCTCCGCCAGCCGGATCGCGCGGTTGGTCGCCTCGGCCTCCAGTTCCGGCGGGCGAGTCAGCGCGTGGTACTTCGGCTCGGACTGCCCCGCGGCAAGCGCCTCAGCCACGAGGATGTCAATCGCGTCGCCGTTCTCGGCGTGGACCATGATGAGCAAGTCGTGCTTGGCGGCCTGTTGCATCGCGCGGAAGAGCGTCGCATCGTCCACCATCAGCGCGCCCTTATACGCCATGAAGAGCTTGAGACTGGCGACGCCGTACTCCGGACACTTACTGATTTCTTTCATGACCGCATCGGTCAGGTCCGTGATCGCCAGGTGGAAGCCGTAGTCGATGACCGCCTTGCCTTTGGCGCGCCCATGCCACTGGTCGAGCGTCTCGCGCAGGCTCGCCCCTTTGGGCTGGATGGCGAAGTCCACGTGCATCGTTGTCCCACCGAATGCGGCGGCGCGGTGCCCGGTGAAGAAGTCGTCCGAGGCGACGGTGCCGCCAAAGGGCATGTCCAGGTGTGTGTGTACGTCGATGCCGCCAGGGATGACATACTTCCCACGCGCGTCAATCGTGCGGTCGGCGCTGAAGCCGCTGCCTATGCCCAGTATCTTCTCGTCCTCGATCAGCACGTCGGCCTCGTAGATGTCGCTGGCCGTGACAATCGTTCCATCCTTGATCAGCGTTCGCATTGTCCTCTCCTCTTTTACTCAGCTCCCCGCCTTTTTATTCAGCCCTGCTTGACCGCTGCCTTGCGCCGGTTCGTCGCCTTCCCCGCCATCGCTGTCGTCTTCGTGAACTCCGGCAGAATCTCTTTGCCGTACACATCGAGCGTCGCCTCTTCGTCGCCGCTCATCAGGTAGATGTTGAACTGCGTGACGCCCAGATCGGCCAGCTCTCGCAGCCTGCGCAGATGCTCCTCGACCGGGCCGACGATACAGAAGCGATCCACGACCTCGTCCGACACAAACTCTGCGTTGTCGCTGCCGACCTCGGCGTGGTGGTGATAGTCGTAACCCTCTCGCTCGCGCACGTAGCCAGTCAGCTCCGGCGGCAACTCGGACGGGTCGTAGCGCGCGATCAGGTCCATGACGTGGTTCGAGACGAGCGCGGGAAACCAGCGCACATGCTCGCGCGCCGTCGACAGATCATCCGAGACCCAGACCGGCGCCGCCGCCATGATCTCGATGCTTGCCGGGTCGCGTCCGGCCTCGCGCGCGCCCTCATGCACGAAGCCTACGCACCACTTGATCAGGTGCGGGTCGGCGAACTGGAGAATCACGCCGTCGGCGATGCGTCCGGCCAGTTTTAATGCCTTTGGCCCGTAGCCGGCGATCCATGCGGGAAGCTTCCCGCGCGCCCAGGTAAACTGGATCTGCTCGCCCTCATATACGACTGGCTCGCCCGCCGCCAGCGCGCAGATGTCCTTCGTCGCTGCTTCCAAATCGGCCAGTGTGGTCGGGCGCTTACCAAGGACCCGCCGCGAGCTATCGCCACGCCCGATGCCCAGGACCATGCGCCCACCGGAAATCAGGTTGAGCGTCGCCAGCGCGCTCGCCGTGACGGTCGGGTCGCGCACAGCGGGATTGGTGACGCATGCTCCCAATCGCATGCGCTTCGTCCCTTGCGCCATCAGCGTCAAGAGTGGGTACGGCTCCAGCCAGAGGACGTGCGAGTCGAAGAGCCAACCATAACCGAAGCCAGCGTTCTCAGCCTGACGGGTCAGCGCGACGACCCGCTGTGGCGTCATGTCCGGCTTAAGCGTGATGCCAAAGGTGAGCATAGGCGACGCTCCTCTGCGAGCGACAGAAAGAAGACACGAATGGTAGCGCCAAGCTCAACTCTCGACGAGCGGAGCGTACTGGTCGGGGCGGCGGTCGCGGTAGAACTGCCAGACCTCGCGCACCTCGCGGTTCTTGTCCAGGTCCAGATCGGCGACCAGCACCTCTTCCTCTTCATCGCTGGCCTCGGCGACGATCTCGCCGCGCGCGTTGACGAAATAGCTGGTGCCGTAGAAGTCGTCGTCGCCCAGCGGCTCGACGCCGACGCGGTTGATCGTGCCGACCCAGTAGCCATTGGCAATGGCGTGCGAGACCTGCTCGATCTTCCAGAGGTGATTCGAAAGGCCGCGTGAGGTCGCCGATGGGATGTAGACGATCTCGGCGCCGTTGAGGCCGAGCGCGCGGGCTCCTTCAGGGAAGTGGCGGTCGTAGCAGATGTAGACGCCGATGCGCGCGTAGCGTGTCTGGAAGGTGGGATAGCCCATGTTGCCGGGGCGGAAGTAGAACTTCTCCCAGAAGCCCTTGACCTGCGGAATATGGGTCTTGCGATACTTGCCGAGGTAGGTCCCGTCGGCGTCGATCACGGCGGCGGTGTTGTAGTAGACGCCGGTCTGCTCCATCTCATAGAGCGGCACGACGAGGACCATCTCATGCTTCTTCGCCAGTTCGCTCATACGTTTGACCGTCGGCCCATCTGGGACCGGCTCGGCGAAACTGTAATACTTCGGGTCCTGCACCTGGCAGAAGTAGGGGCCGGTGGCCAGCTCCTGCAGGCAGGTGATCTGCGCGCCCTGCTTGGCCGCCTGCTCGATCAGGGCGATCTGCCGCTCGACGTTCTCCTCCATGCTCATGCTGCCGTAGGTCTGAATCAACGCGCTGCGAACGGTGGTCATACGCTACTCCTCTTCTGCTGCTTATCTGCCTGACAACAATACGCCCAGATCAAGCGACTATCAGTTTTCGGGAAGCTCCGAAAAGGTATGCGAGAGGACGCGATAGCGGATGTCATAGGTCGTCGCGCTTGTTGGCGGCTTCCCACATCTGGTTTTGGGGAAAAGGGGTACGCACGACCACTGATGAGGACAACAATCGGAGGGGTTGGCGCGAAGAAGCGGTACGGACGTTATAGGCGATGTTAGACCGCTCGTCAAGCGCGATATGGGTGAAAGGCAAGATTGCGCGCGCCAGCGAGAGGCGCCACAATAAGAGCCATCTCAAGTGGATCCTCACCACCTCAAGGAAAGCCAGGATGCGCGATGTATTCGATAGTTGAAGCTGTGTACGAGCATGCTCAGCGCGATCCTGAGCGCACGGCGATCATCTTCGAGGGCGAGACGATCAGCTATGGAGCGCTGTGGGCAGATATCGAGCGGTTTGCGCGTGGTCTACGCTCGTGGGGCGCACAATCTGGAGACCGCGTTGCGCTCTTCCTGGAGAATTGCCCAGACTTCGTTGTCGCATACCTCGGCGCACATCTCGCTGGTTGCATCGCCGTCCTCGTGAACACGCAGTATCGCCAGGTGGAACTGAGTCACATCCTTAATGACGCTAGGGTACGGCTCTGCGTGACGTCTCCAGCAGGCGCAACGGAATTGGCGACGATCAGCGCGCCGAGCCTGGAGGAGCTCATCCTGGTTGGGGGCGAGGAAAGCGCGGAAGGTCAACCAGCAAGTGGCGCGCCAGAGTCCATTCAGTTTGCGCAGTGGCTTGCTCGCGGCTCAGAAGACGGACAGATCGCAACATCCTTTGAGATGCCGGCGCCAGATGCTCCTGCTGTGCTGGGCTATACCTCCGGCACGACGGGACGCGCGAAGGGCGCGCTGCTCCTCCAGCGCAACCTGCTCGCCAATATACAGGCTATCACCCAGGCGTGGCGCTGGACCGAGCATGACCGCTTGCTGCTGACGCTGCCGCTCTTCCACGCGCATGGCCTCATGGTTGGCATGCACGGCACGCTGTTCACCGGCGCCAGCGTGGTTCTGCGTCGAAAGTTCGACGCCAGCGACGTTCTCACGACGATCAACGCTGACACGGCGATCACCATGTTCTTCGGCGTGCCGACGATGTATGGACGGCTGCTGGCCAAGGCCGAACGGCGGGACGCGCCGCCACGCCATTTGCGCCTCTACGTCTCCGGCTCTGCGCCGCTCAGTCCGCAGGTCTTTGCTGAATTCGAGCGTGTCTTCGGCCAGCGCATCCTCGAACGCTACGGCATGACCGAGACGATCATGAATATGACCAACCCCTACGATGGCGAGCGACGCCCTGGTACGGTCGGCGCGCCATTTCCTGGGCAGGAGGCGCGTATCGTCGGCGTCGCGGATCGCCAGCCGCTGCCGGATGGCGAGCTTGGCGAGATCGAGGTGCGCGGGCCACATGTCTTCGCGGGCTACTGGAACCGGCCCGACGCCACCGCCGAGGCGTTTAGCGCCGATGGCTGGTTCAAGACTGGCGACCTCGGCTGGCGCAGCGCCGATGGCTACTTCACGATCACCGGGCGCGCGCGCGAGTTGATCATCAGCGGCGGCTACAACGTCTATCCACGCGAGATCGAGGACGTCCTGGCAGAGCATCCCGCCGTGGCGGAGGTCGCGGTGCTCGGCGCGCCCGACGCCGACCTTGGCGAGCAGGTGGTGGCGGTGATCGTGCCGAAAGACGCGCAGGCGCCTGACGCGGACGACATCATCGCCTTCTGTCGCGAGCGGCTGGCAAGCTACAAGAAGCCTCGACAGGTCGTTTTCGTAGATTCACTGCCACGCAATGCCCTGGGAAAGGTGCAGAAGCATCTCCTAGCCGAGCGCCTCAAGAACGAGTGAGACCCACGTTACCCGATATTCACTCCAACTGATCCTCGCCTAGCGCCAGAGCGACAGCATCCGCAAGCGGCTGCGCCTTGCCAGTCTCCATTGCCGTGTCAAACGCAGCGGCGTCCATATGTGCTCGCGCCGCCGTGATCTGGGCTTCCACGTCCACACCGCCGGTGATATAGTACGCCGCCCCGGATGCAAGCGCCGCGCGCGAGACGCCGAAGAGCCGCCCTGCGCGCTCTGCGTCTCCCTCCACTGCCGCAACACCTGCCAGTTCACCTAACGCCAGCGCCATGCCTGAGCGGTTCCCCAGTTCCCGCCAAAGCCTGAGCGCCTCCGCCGCCTGGGAGCGCGCTCGCTCCAGATCGCCTTGTTGCAATGTCACCGCCGCCGCGCTGGTCAACGCGCGGGCCAGGTCCCATTTGTCGCCGAGCGCGCGTGCCAGTTGAGCGCTCTCCTCGTAGAGAGCGCTCGCCGCCGACAGGTCACCCTCAGTCCAGACGAGCAGCGCCAGCGATTGCAGCACTGTCGCGCGACCCCAGATGTCGCCTTGCTCCTGGTAGAGCGCTAGACTCTCCTCGTAGAGCGTGTGCGCCCGCACGAGATCGCCAGTGAGCATGACGCCATCGCCCAGGCCGGAGGTCGCTAGCGCCAGCCCCCAGCGGTCGCCCACCTCACGGAAGAGTTTGACACTCTCTTCCAGCGCCGGCAGCGCCTCTGGACCGCCGCGCTGCCCCACGATGGCTCCGGAGAGGTGCAGCCCGTAGGCCAGACCGCGCTGGTCGCCCAACTCACGGTAGATCGCAACGCTCTGCTCATCCGGCTCCTGCGCCGCAGCGAAGTCACCCTGCGCAAAGGCCAGTCCCGCCGCCCAGTGCAACACCCGCGCCTGCTCTGGTGTGCGCTCGGCCGGATCGCTCGCCGCGAGCGAGCGCTCCACCCATGAGCGCCCATCCGCGATATAGCCGCGCACAAACCAGAACCAGCCCAGCGCGCCTGCCAGCCGCAGACACCACTCCGGGCGGTTCGCCAGTGTCCATTCCAGCGCCGCGACAAGGTTCCAGTAGTCCGCGCCAAGGCGCTCGATCCATTCCCACCGAGCCGCGCTCGTCAGATGTGGCGCGGCTTCCTCCGCGAAGTTGAGGAAGAACTCTGCGTGGCGCTTGCGCAGCGTCTGTTCCTCGCCGCTCTCTTTGAGTCGCTCCTGCGCGTACTCGCGGATGATCTGCAGCGAGCGGAAGCGCGGCTCGCCGCCGGGACCGTCCTCCTGGTTCACCAGGCTGACCTCGACCAGCGTCTCCATTCCAGTCAAGGTGTCCAGGTCGCCCTCGACGTTGGCGATGGCCTCGGCGGCTTCCAGCGTTCGCCCACCCGAGGTCACAGCGATGCGCCAGAAGAGCTTTTTCTCGCTGTCGGCAAGCTGGTCGTAGCTCCAGGCAATGGCGTCCTGCATCGTCTGCTGGCGCGCTGGGAGATCACGCGCGCCGCCGGTCAGCAGCGGCAGGCTGCGTTCAAGACGCGCGAGCAGCGCGGCGGGCGGCAGGACCTTGATGCGCGCAGCGGCCAGTTCAATAGCGAGCGGCAGCCCATCCAGACGCATGCAGATCTGCGCCACAGCTTTTGCATTGGCGCGAGTAAGCGCGAACGTTGGCTTGGCCTCACGCGCCCGCCGCACGAAGAGGTCAACCGCCGGATAGGCGGCGAGGTCTTCTAGGGGAAGATTGGCGTTCGGATCAGGCGCGCCAAGCGTCGTCACTGGCAGTTCCTGCTCGCCACGGAGCCGCAGCGCGCGCCGGCTGGTGACCAGCAATGTCAGTCGTGGGCAGGTGGTCAGCAACTCCGCCAGAATTGGCGCCGCGTCCACCACCTGCTCGAAGTTGTCAAGCAGAAGAAGCGTCCGCTTATCGCGTAGAAAATCCTTGAGGGCCTCAAGCGCGCCGCCCGCCGACTCGCGCGCGTCCACCGCCTTGACAAGCGCTGACGCCATCTGATCGGCGGAGGTCAGGTTGGCCAGTTGCACGAAATAGACGTCGTCGGGGAACTGCTCCTCCATCTCGGCCGCGACGCGCAATGCGAGGCGTGTTTTGCCTGCGCCACCAGGACCCGTCAGCGTGACCAGGCCAACATCTTCCCTTGAGAGTAACTCACGCAACTCTGCTGATTCCCGCTCGCGGTCAACCATCGCGCTGCGCTCTGCGGGCAACTGCGGTCGGTGCGGCGGAGTGGGAGCCTGCTGGACCTGCGCCGTCTGGGCCTGTTGCGCGCGCTCAAAGCGCTCGGTCAGCAGCAGCGCCAGGTCGTTCTCGATAAGTTCGCCAAGTTCTTCAGGCGTGGTGAAGCGCTGGTAGGCGGCGCAGTCGTCGTTGCGGATGCGGTCCAGCAGGCCCTGTAACTGTGGCTCGCGGTTCGGCGCAGGCGCTTTGATGTAGATGAGCTTTGGCTTCGTCCCACTGAGCAAGTACTCATCCTCCAGGCCCGAGACCTCCATATTCGGCGCGACCCAGCCATAGCGCTCCCAGTACAGCCCGACGAAGATGTCGCTCTGCGCAAGATAGGCGCGATAGAGGTCCTGCGGCGGATGAGGCCGCGCGCCCAACTCGAAGAGGACCGGCGAGAGCCGCAGTCGCGCGATGGCCTGACGAGCAACAGCGCGTTCGGGCGCCATTTCCTGAAGCGTGGAGCTAACGAAGACGCGCACGCGCTGATCTGGCGTGCGAATGGGCATAGGCGCTGTAGCGGATTCAGAACGATCGTCGCTCATGGCGAACCTCCTCCGCACCGCGTTCCGTGTCGAAAGCTGCGGCGGCGAGACACAGCGACCCAATAGCCTGTGGCTCTGGGGACGCTTGGCGAGACACTTTTGCCCAATAGCATGCGCCATGCCTCACCCGCAGCGCAAGTCTTTTTGCCTTATCCGCAGCGGCGAGTAATGACGCTATTTGGTCTGCGTGCGCATGTACTCGAGCACCTTGCGGTCGAGGCGCTGGTCGTTGGAATCGTGCAGCAGCCGCTCCTCCAGGTTCTCACGCCCGCCGTAGCGCTCCAGCGCCTGGAACGTTGCGTCGTCGAAGATACCAGTGACCGGGCCAGTATAGTCACCTGAGCGCGTCAGTAACTGCTGCAGCTCCGTCGCCAGTGCGCCGTCAATCGGCAGCAGATCGTCAGGAAGCGGCTTGAGGAAGAGCAGTTCATAGTAGTCGAGCAGGCGCGCCAGCTCCGTGATTGGCTGCGGATGCTCGTCCACACGTAGGTCAATCATGCGGTCGTTGAAGCCGCCGTAGCCGCCGGCCTCACGCACCACCAGCAGCGCGGCGGACTGCTGGCCGCGACTATCCCCTCCCGCGCGTTGCCCCGCCGCCAGCGCCTCTACCAGCCGGTGCGCCAGGCTGCCTTGCGCCTGCTGAAAAGTCTCGGCGAGCGCGCGCACGGTGTCTTCACCGACGAGGATGTTCCCCTGCGCCGCAAAGTTTGGCCCGGTGACGCCACCGGCCCAGGGAAAGCAGTTCGGGCCGGTAAATGTCGCAGAGCGCCCCTGCGCGTCCACGATGCCCACCTGGCGCTGCTCAGGGCGGTCATCGTCACCAGTCAGCGCGGCGATTGCCTCCTCTGGCGATTTTCCTGCCGCCAGTAGGTCGAGTCCACGCGGGCCATAGCTCGTGTTGGCCCAGGACTGCGTCGCCACCGCGCCGACGCCAGCTTTGGCGAACGGCACGACCGCGCCGACCGCGAGGAACTTCGACTGCACCGCCACGCCGAGATCGCCCGTCTGCGGATCGAACCCGACGATGGAAAAGGTGGCGACATGCGTGTCGTTGCGGATCGTGGGCATGTTCAGACACTCCTTCACGCTCTTAGG
>DATAOM010000102.1:0-12224 GCA_036265775.1 Ktedonobacterales bacterium
GAGAGGCTGAAGTAGCAGGCCGTGCAGGAGGGGATGCGCTCCTGTAGCTCCGGCGACCCCATCAGCCGCAGGAAGGATGCTGGCAGGGTCAGCCCCAGCCGCTGCGCTGAGGCCACGATCTGGTCGAGCTTGCCGCTCGCCACTTGCCTGTCGCGGTGGATCTGCATCTGCTGGTCAGTGCGCTCGTCCAGCGGGCCGAGCCACGCCAGCGACTCGTCCGGCGCGGGAACCGGTGGCAGATCCTCGTAGGGGGAAAGACAGTACGTGCCATCGCAGGGGCGATACTGCCCCAGGTCGAACGCATACCATCCATGCCGGAACGGGGTGAGTTGCGGAGCCGTCACTGGTCGTCCTCCATTATCTACGCGCATTCACTTGCGCGCTACATGCGGCAGTATACGCCAAGCGTGCAGCGGGCGCGTCATCTGGCGAGCGACTTGCGCAGAAATACGCGACGATAGCCGTTATCCAAGCGGCGCTCGATCTCCGTTAAGCCCAGCCTCTGATAGAAGGCCAGGCTCTCGACCATCACTTCGTTGGTGTACAGTCGCAACTCGCGCAGCCCACGCTCACGCGCAAGCTGTTCGGCGAACGCCATCAGCCGCCGGCCAAGCCCCTGTCCCTGAAACGCTGGATCAACCGCCACATTCTCGATGAGCATCGTCTGATCTCGCGTCTCTATCACCAGCAGCCCAGCGATCTCCGCGCCTGATTCCAGGACGTATACTCCACCAGCGGCGACTAGCGCTGTGTAGTCGGCGAACAGCGGCGCCGGAGGCTTCTCCATCCGGTCGAGGTACTTCACGTAGGCGGCGTTGACTAGCCGCACAATTTGCGTCCCGTCATCCTGAGTTGCAAGCCGAATTGTCATCTCGCCACAGCCATCTTCCGCGCTCACTCTCCGCGTTCTTTAAGCGCCAGACGATAGATCGGCTCTCCGCCGCGTTCATCTCCAGCCGGCATGAATCCCATGCCTGTGTAGAGCCGCTGCGCCACATGATTCTCAGGATGCACAGTCAGCAGGAGAGATTGGCAGGTGGGCTTGCGACGTGACACCCACGAGATGAGCGCGGTCAGCGCTGCCTTCCCATACCCACTCCCCTGAAAGCGTTCGTCGATGAAAAAGTGGAAGAGCCAGATCAGCGCTGGTCGCTCCGGCTCGCTGGCCAGGGCCGCCATCCCAACCAGCGCTCCGCCGACGGAGAAGGCGTATGGCTCCCAGCGCATACCCTCCGCGCCCACATACGCCTTGGACAGGATGATCGCTGCAATTGGCGCGTAGCCTGCGATAAAACGCTGCTGATCGGGGCGCACGGTGAGGAGCAGCGCGTCGCGCCAGTTCGCTCGTGTCACCCGATGGACCGTCACTCGATTCATAGTCTCTTCTCTTGATGGCTTTGCTGACGGCTCCAGCGCTAAACAACTCAATCATACCGCGCTCTGCGCCGCCGCGCGCCTTGTCCGCTCTGGCGCGCGCTGTTAGAATGACGCCAGCCATTCGTGCGTCGTTGTAGCGGCCTTATCACAGTTTGTGAAGGGATGAAGGGATGGAAGACCTCTACATCGAGCGGTGGAAACAATTGCTGGCTCATCAGAGCTATCCTTGGGCTGTGTTTGCCCATGGGACCTGCGTCGTCCTCACAGAACCTGAATCGGATCTTGCTCGACAAGCGACTGACTTGATTCAGCAATGGCCAGTTCATGCTGGCGGCAATTTGGGCGACTTCGGTGTTTTGCCATTGACTGATGCGCCTGGCTGGGTGGTTACCTGCGCCCATCCAGATATTCTGACCTATCTTGCGCCGGAAGAGGTGGAAGAAGGCGCCTCTGAAATTGTTCTAGGACTTCAAGGACGCGCTAAGCGTGATCAGGATGCGCATGAAATGCGGATCATCTTTGTCAAAGACACCAAGTGAGGCCCAGACAGCGCTAGCCTCAAACTGCTAGAAAGATCAGCCATGGACGACGGTCAGCAACGCCGCCTTGAAGTCCTTCACCAGCTTGCGCAGGAGCAGTTGCGCGCTCAGTCGGCGGTCAAGGAAGCGCCCTCGCGGGAGCGCGGTGACGACTTGGATGTGTCGGTCGAGCCACTGACGCCAGGGGCGAAGAAATCTACTTCCGCATCCACCCGATTGGCTCGTGGCAGCCGGCGTGGACTGATCTGGACGCTGATCGGCGGCGTGGCGCTTTTCGCCGTAGTCCTCACAGGGCTGTTCGCCCGCAGCCGCCTCCTGACAGCTCCCACACCGACTCCCACCCCTGGCCCTGAAAACGCGCTGATCGTGACGAGTAACTTTAATTCTGGAACAGTCACGGTCAATGGCAAGAAGGTCGAGGGGACGATTCCGCTGCTCGTGCGTCTCAATCCTGGCGACAACACGATTACCTACTCCGCGCCGCCATTCCACGACCGGACCTGCCAGGTGACCCTATCCTCACAGCCAGATGCCAATTCTGGGTCACGAGCGCGGTCGGTTGGCGAGAAATGCTTCACCGGCGCGCAGGAGCCGCCGCTGTTTCTCAATGGTGTGGCGGTCAAGAATGGCTTTCTCTACTTCCAGATGACCGGCGACGATCTTCCAACCGATCTGCGCAACGCCGCCGAGAACGCGCTCTGGGCGAAGCTCGCCACTTCACGGACCCTTCAGGTTCCTGCAGGCGATTATTACGCGACAGGTACCAGCGCCACAGGGCGCATCACCAGCGCCCGCGCCGCCGTCGCGCTGCAGGCGACCCTGGCGCTCGCTCGCTCTACCACGGCGCAGGGGGATGTCTGCCCCAATCCGCCTTGCGGTGGACAGCCCATATTGCCAGGCCAAGGTGGAGTCGCGCCTCCGTCAGGAACATGGCTGATCCAGGATGCGGTGGTGGCCGGCTGGCGTTTTACCACGCAAGGCGGAGCGCTCGTCGCGGCTCCTCCCGCGCAGTTTGCTGGCAATATGGTCGAGGCTGGCCTGACGTACTCCGCGACGGCGGGCTGGAGTGTCAGCGGCAGCGCTCTGGGGCCGTCCATCACCGACCTCCAGACGCAACTCTTCTCGGGAAGTTGTAACAGTGGGTTCAGCGCCTTGCAGGAGCTCATCGGACAATCATCGTTTGCCAACGTTGGACAGAATCTCTCTTATGGCCAGAGCGCGGCGCCTACATCCACCGATGGCTGTGCGATCAGCGTCGAGGGGCCGAATAACAATCCGCTCAGCCCAACCAGTCCGAATAATAAGAAATATGGTCACTACATCTGGCGTTGGGGAGTCCTGCTCGCTGCGGACGCCCAGGCGCACACGCTCTTCCCGTTCCTGCCTATTGCCCCGCAGAGTGAGATCGCCGCCGTCGGCGGATTTGCCTTCTAGCGCCAACGCCACGCTCTGTAGCAGCCCGCTATAGAAGCCCGCTATGCAAACGGCCTATCGCCAACCAGCGCGTCCAGGCGGTCGATCATCCCCGCCAGGACGCCAAACGCTCGCTCAATTGGCTCCGGCGCGCTCATATTAACTCCCGCGAGCCGCCAGGCGTCGAGTGGGTAGACCGAATCACCTGCCTTGAGAAATTGGAGATAGCGGGCGGAGGTGTCTGGCGCCCCATGCAGCACACCTTCGGCGAGCGCCGTCGCCGCTGAGAGTCCCAGACCATAGGTATAGGTATAGAAATTGAGATACAGGTGGGAGAACTGCGCCCACATCACGCCGTCGCGCTTGTCGTCGAGGGCCACACCAGGACCATATCCCTCACGCAGAAGGTCCAACGTCCGCGCGGACATCTCGTCGGCGGAAAGCGCCTCGCCCCGCTCGATGCGCTCGTGCATGTCTAGCTCGAACTGGGCCAGTAGCGGCATCACGAAGAGGTAGCGATGAAAGTAGGTCAGCGCGTCGGAGAGCGCCTCAAGCTGGAGATCAGGGTCATGGCGTTCGTCGAGCAGATGCGCGCGCAGCAGTGTCTGGCCGAAGGTGGACGCCGTTTCGCCGAGATAATCGGCGTAGTTTTCGTAGACCGCTGGCTGGCTCTGGTTGGTGAAGTGAGTGTGCATAGCATGCCCCATCTCATGCGCGAGCGCGCTCACCCCAAGAAGGGACTCGTCGTAGCTGAGCAGCACGAACGGATGCAGCCCATATGCGCCGCTCTGCTCTGCCCCACCAGTCTTCCCCTGGTGCACCGCCGAGTCTACCCAGTGCTCGTCATACAGGCCACGGCGTAGAACCTCTACATACTCTTCGCCAAGCGGCGCCATCGCCTCCAGGATCATGCGCCGCGCATCGTCGTAGGGAATGTGGCGGCGTGAACGTACGAGTGGAACGTCAATATCCCAACCAGCAAGCTGGTCTACGCCAAGCGCCCGCGCCCGGACGCGCCAGTACTTATGCCACACCGGCAGATGCGCGCGCCAGGAAGTTAGTAGCTGGTCGAAGACGGCGTGTGGCAACAACGCATGATCCAGAGCGGCGTCCAGCGCGCTGGGATAGCCACTGGCGCGAGCGAAGAAGACATCCGCGCGCATCGTCGCGCCGAGGAGGCCCGCCAGTGTCTTGCGCTGCCGCAGATAGCCCTCCGCATACTGGTGCCACGCCGCTTCGCGTAGTGAGCGGTTCTCGTCGCGCAGCAGCGACACGATGCTGGTCTGGTTGATTGGGACCTCGGTGCCATCTGTGTTCGTAACGGAACCAAAGGCGAGTTCGCCGTTCACCAGCGCCTTATAGGTCTCGTACGGCGCTCTTGTCAGCTCACTAACTTGCGCCAGCAGCGTCTCGACCTCAACCGAGCGCACGTGGGCGGCGCGCCTGCGCAGCGTCTCGACGTAATGTGCGTAGATAGAGAGCGCTGGCTCCTCAGCGCACATCGCGGCGAAGACACCAGGATCGAAGGCGAGCAACTCAGGATCGAGGTAGGCAAGCGCCGCCTCGATGCGCGCAATCAACTCCAGCGCCTGGCTGTGCTGGGCGGCGGCCCTCTGGTCCGTGACGTCTACCTTGACCTGCATCGCCGCGTACCAGCGGATGCGCCAGATGAGCGCCTGCCACTCGTCGCGCGTCCGCAACGCATCCAGTAAGATCGACGCCGATTCGCCGAGCCGCCCGCGAAAGCGGCCCAGATTGGGAATCGCGCGTGTCGCATCATGCAGCGCCGCCGCCCATTCCGCGTCCGAGGCGTAGACGCTGCTCTTGTCCCATGTCTGCTCAACAGGGACATCGGCTCGTTTAGGTAGGCTCGTTCTCTCTGGCATGGCTACCCTCCATGGCTTATATCGCCTTTTTGAGCATAGCAGCCACCTAGGTGGGCGCGCGTGCAGAAATCTGGCGTTCTCTCGCTGGGCGCGTCTGTGTTCATGCCTGCGCATAGACGGCTGGACAAAATCACACGCACGCCGCTAGAATGTGGGCAGCGCTCGACCGGGCGGCGCCACATCAGGCAAATCGCGCACATACGGACCCGGCTTCGCTCTCCAATCCCCTCCCACACGCCATCGGGTCTGTAGAGGAAGTATTTACTATGAGCGCAGACTCCACGACGACTGGCGCGCTGAAGCGCACGCCGCTCTATGACCAGCACAAGGAATTGGGTGCGCGGCTCGTCGAGTTCTCCGGCTGGGAGATGCCCGTCCAGTACAGCGGCGTGATCGATGAGCATCGCGCGGTGCGCGAGCGCGCGGGCCTCTTCGACGTCAGCCACATGGGCGAGTTCACCTGTGTCGGCGAGGGCGCGCTGGACTTCCTGCAGAGCATGGTTCCCAACGACGTCTCCAAGCTGACCGAGAATCAGGCGCTCTACACACAGCTCTGCTACCCCGACGGCGGCACGGTGGACGACCTGCTGATCTACCACACCGGTGAGAGCGAGTACATGCTCGTCGTCAACGCGGGGACAACGGAGAAGGACTGGGCCTGGTTCACCGAGCACGCCGCTGGGCGTGAAGGCGTCACCCTCACGAACATCTCCGACCGCACCGGGCTGATCGCCTTACAGGGGCCGCGCGCCGAGGCGATCCTTCAGCCGCTGACCGAGACGCCACTGGGCGAGATCGCCTACTACCACTCGCATCCCGGCGTGGTCGCGGGCATACCTTGCCGCATCTCGCGCACCGGCTATACCGGCGAGGATGGCTTCGAGCTGTACTCCGCCTGGGGCGACACGCCTGCTCTATGGAACGCGGTCCTGGGCGCAGGCGTGTCGCATGGCCTGCTCCCGGCGGGGCTCGGCGCGCGCGATACGCTGCGGCTGGAGGCGGGTTACTGCCTCTACGGGCACGAATTGACCGACGAGATCTCGCCGCTCGAAGCAGGACTGGGCTGGACGATCAAGCTGAACAAGGGCGTGGACTTCATCGGACGCGAGGCGCTGCTGGCGCAGAAGACGAACGGCATGCCCCGCAAGCTCGTCGGCGTGAAGCTGCTGGATCGTGGCGTACCGCGTGAGGGCTATTCCCTCTTGCGCGCGGGCGAGCGCATCGGCGCGCTGACCAGCGGCACGATGCTGCCGACGATGGGAATCGCCGCTGGGATGGGTTACGTCGCGCCCGCTGACGCGCAGCCGGACGCCGAGATCGCCGTGGAGATACGTGGCAAGGCCGTGCCAGCGACGTTCGCGCCCCTGCCCTTTTACAAGCGGGGTCGCTAGCTGAATGGGCGTTTGGATCTAGGAGAGGGATGGAAGCGCATATGGCCAAGGGAAAGACCGACCAGCCCGGCGACCTGAAGTACGCTGAGACACACGAGTGGGCGCGCATCGAGGGGACACAGGCGACGATTGGCATCTCCGACTATGCACAGGACGAGTTGGGCGACGTTGTCTTCCTCGATCTCCCCTGGGATGACGTCGAAAGCCGCGACCTGAAGAGTGGCGAGCGCTTCGGCGATATCGAGTCGGTGAAGGCGACCTCCGAGTTGTTTGTCCCTGTGAGCGGCAAGATCGTCCGTGTGAACGAGGCGCTGCGCGACAAGCCGGAACTCGTCAACAGCGACCCCTACGGCGAGGGCTGGATGCTGGTCGTCGAGTTGAGCGATCCCGCCGAGGCCGAGAAGATGATGGACGCTGACGCCTACACCGCTTTCCTTGAGACGAGCGGACACTGAGCCACACACGGTCGCCCTGGCCCCATTCTTGGGTACCTTCTACCCATTTTGGGGCCAACGACGGCGTCTCCTCGCCTGAAATGGCATACTACGCTTGTGCCATACATGCGCAGGTGGGGGACCCAGGGGAGAGGGCAGCGGCGTCGATGAAGAGGACGGTCATAACCGGAGCGATGAAGGCCGCGCAGACGGCGCGCATCAACGCCGCCGATGCGCCTGCCTCTCCCCCAGCCGACGAAGCCCAGCAAGGCGACCAAGAGCGCGCGACAGCCAAGATCACGGCGCAGACACGGGTCGGAACGCAGGCGCGTGTGAAGGCGCCGACCACAGCTACAACGACTGGCAAGCCACTGCTGCCATTGCCGGTCGTAATCTCTGGGACGAAGAAAGAGCCAGCGCAGCGAGCGGTAGGCTGGAAGAGCTTCTTTGGGAGCCGGCGTTCGCGTGCGGCGCGGGTCACGCTCTGGACCGTCGCGGCAGTGGCGGCCTTCGTCTTCCTGATCGGCGCGACACCGCTGGGGCAGGCCAGTCCGCTCGGCGGGACGTTCCAGGCATATGCGCAGTCGGTCCCCTGGGTCGCGCCACCCACCGCGACGCCCAAGCCTTATGTCCCCCCGCGAGGCGCCAATCCAGGGCAGCAGGCGATCATCGACAAGATCACGGCGGTCTTTGGCGCCTATGCCCCCGGCGCGATCAATATTGCGCGCTGCGAATCGGGCTTCGATCCCAACTCGCGTAACGTGATCGCCATCGGCGGCAGCCATGCCTCTGGCGTCTTTCAGATCCTCTATCCCAGCACGTGGAACACGACCTCGTATAAGAGCTATTCCCCCTATGACGCCGACGCCAACATCCACGCGGCCTATGAGATATTCCACCGCGACGGCAACTCCTGGCGCGAGTGGGCGTGCAAGCCCTGAACACCTGGCCGAGTTTGGCTTCGCTTGCCGTTTATCACAAGATGAGGCCGCCTGCCCTCAATTTCTCAGTAACGCCAGCGAGCAGGGAGGAACGCGGACGTGAGCGGCATCGTACTTGATGTCTCGCCAGAGTCGCTTGCGCTGGCGAACGACGCGAATATGATAGAGGGATTTGCGGCTTGCGTGCGCGCGTATGGCGGCGAGGTAGCCGATGAACCGGACCTGCTCTGGTGCGCAGGCCCCACGGGAGTGGGGAGTCGTGTTCTGCGCACACAGCTTGCGCCAGAGACAGTGGATGATCGCATTCGGTGGGTCATGGAGCGAGCGCGTGCGTCGCGTGCGCCTTTCTACTGGTATATCTCGCCTTCTACGCGGCCAGCCGACCTCGACATACACCTCTTGCGTCATGGCTTCACGGATGGGGGAGACGAACCAGCGATGGGGATTGTGCTTGCGCGCTTACCGAGTGTCCAGTCTCTTCCTGAAGGAGTGACAGTCGAACGAGTAAGGGACCGCACAGCGCTGGAGCAGTGGGCGCGCACTGCGTATGAGGTCTTAGGCGCGCCGAACTCTGACGATGCGCCGTTTGTCGCGGCGGTGTCCCGCGACACCCTGGACGACAATGCTGCGGCGCAGTACTATCTCGCCCGGCTGGACGGCAAGCCGGTCGCCACCGCTGGTCTATGCCTCGCCGCGGGCGTGGCTGGTCTCTTCCTTGTCGCAACTCTCGAAACGGCGCGTGGACGTGGCATTGGCGCGGCCGTCACGATGGCGCCGCTGCTGGCCGCGCGAGATCGTGGCTATGCGGTCGGCGTGTTGCAGGCCAGCGAGATGGGGTATCCCATCTATGCCCGGATGGGGTTCACCGAACAGTTCCGCTACCGCACCTTCTACTGGAAGCCGGACTGATGTCGCGGAGCCACTAGTCTTTTACCGTATCTGTCCATGGGATCGGGAAGATGTTGATGGGTGCGACCAATCGCGTCCGCTGAATAGCTTGGAACGATAGCAAAGGAGAGCAACCTTGAGGAAAGTCATCTCGTTGATCCATCTCTCACTGGACGGGCTGGCGTCCGGTCCCAACGACGAACTCGACTGGATCTCGTACGACGCCGAACTCGAGCAATCCGCGCATTCCCTGCATGCGCTCACCGATGCGGTTATCTGGGGACGTAGGACGTATGAGGGAATGGCGAGTTACTGGCTGACCGTGCCAGGTAATCCGGAGAGTACCCCAGCGGAGTTGGAGCACGCGCGCTATCTTGATGGCGCGACCAAGATCGTCGTCTCACGCACGCTCGATCAGGTCACGTGGGGCGACGCGCAGAACACAGTGCTCATCAAGGACAACGTCGCCGACGAGATCAACAAGATCAAGCAGGAGCCGGGCAAGGATATCTGGTTTCTTGGCAGCCCAGTGCTCGCCCAGACGTTCATGCAGCTCGACCTGATCGACGAGTATCGCATCAATATCAATCCGACGGTGATGGGGCAAGGAAAACCCTTCTTCACCGACGTGACACGCCAGTTCCCACTAAAGCTGCTGGAGGCCAAGACGCTCAAGAGCGGCGTCGTCTGCCTGCGCTACGAGCCTGTGCGTAAATAAAGCGATTGAGGGTGTCCTGTCCCTTAGAGTCTGGAAAATAAGGGTTCAGGGGCCTCCTGTGCCTCGCAGCGACGAGTCAGCGGCTTGATCAATCAACCAGGAGCATCGAGACCAATCGGAGGTGTAGGGCGTGCGAAAGATCGTCGTGTACGAGTTGTTGTCCCTCGACGGGGTTGCCGAGAATCCTGATAGTTTCTTCGCTGACTGGGACGAAGCGATGGACGCCAACCTTGCCGCTGTGATCGCGACACAGGACGCGGTCATTCTCGGCCGCCGTAGTTATACCGAGTGGGCGCAGTTCTGGCCGAGTAGCCAGATCCAGCCATTCGCGACATTCATCAACGGGGTCACGAAGTATGTCGCGACATCGACGCCCCTTGACCGAGATTGGGCCAATGCGACAGCGCTCGATGGCGGGCTGGTCAAATTCGTTCGGGATCTCAAGCAGCAGCGTGGAGGCGATATTGGCGTCCACGCCAGTATCTCGGTCGCGCAGGCGCTGCTCGCCGCAGGCGTTGTCGATGAACTCAGGCTCGTGATAGCGCCGAGGATCGCCGGCCGCGGACGACGACTTCTCGACGGTGTGCCATCGATTCAGCTCGAATCGATCCGAAGCGAGATTTCACCGACTGGCTATCTGCTCGTCGACTATCGCGTTATTCATCAGAACTTGGAAAATAACGGTTGAGGTCCGAGAAGTGGTGTCGTGACATGAGGGATGGTCTTCGGTCCGAGCACTGGTGACAAACCCTTTGCTACACCCACCGATCACAGACCAAAGCCACCTGAACCGTTATTGGCCAGGCACCTCTAAGCGCCTGGCCAGCTCGCGGAGGTCGAGCGACTCGTCGGCCAGCAGCACAGAGTCAAGCTGCGCGCCCGCGCCGACGAGCTTGCGCAGCGCGCCGAGGTCGCGTATGCGGTTGATCGAGAGGACGGCGCGCAGCCGTCCGGCGTCTAGATAGAAGATCGCGCCCGCGCCAGACACTGGATCACCACGATAAACGAGTTGGTTCCACCGCTCGGCATAGCCGATATACTGCGCCATCCAGTCGAATTGCTCGGTCCAGAAGTAGGGAACAGGCGCATAGGGGACGCGCTCGCCTGATGTCGTCGCCAGCATGTTGCGCGCGGCGTTCTCCGCCTGGCGGATGGCGTTGTCGTAGTGCTCCAGCCTGACCAGCGTCTTGGCGCCACCAGCGGGACGGTACGGCCAGCGCGCCACATCGCCCGCCGCGTAGACATCGGGAAGATTGGTCGCGCAATACTCGTTCACCACGACGCCATCCGCGAGCGTCAGGCCAGAGCCAGTGAGCCAGCCATCCGCAGGCCGCACACCGACACCGATAATCACCGTCGCCGCCGGGATGCGCGCGCCAGACGAGGTGACGACCTCCTCGACGCGGTCCGCGCCATGAATCGCCGTAACCCCCTCACCCAGGCGCAAGTCAACGCCATGCGCGCGATGCAAGTCCGCGAAGATCCCCCCAACCTCGGTGCCTAACGCGCGCGCCATCGGAACGGCCAGCGGTTCGATCACCGTTACATTCAGACCACGCGTGCGGCAGACCGAGGCGACCTCCGCGCCAATAAAGCCAGCCCCTACCACGACCACTGGCCCTCCAGCCGTCAAGCCCACCGAGATCGCCCGCGCGTCGTCGAGCGAGCGCAGGGTATGGACGCCGGGCAGGTCCACGCCGGGAATGTCAAGCGTGCGTGGGACAGCTCCGGTCGCAATCAACAGGCGATCATAGGGCAGATGCCCGTTGTCGTCGAGCAAGACGACATGCGCAGCGGCGTCCAGTCCGACGGCGCGGGCGCCCAGCCGGAGATTGATCTGCTGCTCCTCATACCAATCGGCGGGGCGCAGGAAGACGCGCGACTCGTCTTCCTTGCCGGCGAGGACCGCCTTCGAGAGCGGCGGACGCTCGTAGGGCGGCTCACGTTCCGCGCCAATGAGGACTAGCTCCCCGTCGTAGCCCTGTCGGCGCAAGGCGTCAGCCGCGCTGGCCCCGGCCAGGCTCGCGCCCACGATGACGATGGAGCGTGGCGCTGGAAGGGCTGCGCTCATCTGATACTGGCCAGTGGAGTGGGGCGGGCAGCAGGCGTAGCGCGTCGCCCGGTGGCGCGAACGGCCTTGCGTACGCTGCCATCCAGACCAAGCGCGATGGCGCTGGCGGCGGCGAAGACATAGAGCAGCGCCTCGAACTCCTGCTGACGCATGATCTCGCTCGTCCACTCGGCGGCGACCACCAGATTCGCGCGCGTGTTGAGCGGCGCCAACGTCGCGATGGCGGTTGCCTCGGCGTCTGGAGGACCCCAGCGCATGGTCGCGGTGGGATCACGGCGGCTCACCTGGCGCATCAGCGCGCGTGTCTCAGTGGAGGATGGCGCGAGATCCACGCCAGGAGCGGTGAGATAGGCCGCGTCCGCGCCAGTGGCCTCACGGAACAATGCGACAAGGGGCGCAATCCGCTCAGTGGGTTGCTCAGCCGGACACGACTCGAGCCGCAGCCGCAACGCTTCGCGCATCAGCTCACCCGAGGTCAGAATCTGCGCGTGGGCCCCATCCATGTAGTCGTGGCATGCCAGCGCGATGGCCAGTTCATCCGCCGTGTTCTGGAGGAAGGCGACGTC
>DATAOM010000103.1:0-7551 GCA_036265775.1 Ktedonobacterales bacterium
AGCGGAGGACCTGGAGCAGGGCATGGCGCTCGCGCGCCTCTCTGGGGAACTGCGCGCCGCCCATGCCATTGTGCGGCGGCTGCGCATGCCTGTGCTCGCCGGCTTCCTGAGCGATCGCAGCGAGCGGCTGAACTTCATGGCGGTAGACGCCGTGCTGCGCGCGAGCGGGACGCGGGCGTTGGGAACGGCGCTGGCGGCGACGGGCAAAGACATCGGTGAGCTGAGCGCGGAGGAAGTCGCAGAAGGCGTGACCCGTCTGATCGCCTCGGCGGCGCTTGAAGAGCGCAGTGAGGAGCTTGAGGAAGAAGGTGAGGCCTACGCTGAGGTTGGGGTGGACGAGGTGATGGGCGCGGCGGCGCTCGGTGAGGTGGCGCGCGACCTCACACTGGAGGGCATTACCGAGACGAGCATGGCCGCCGCCGAGCTTGGCGCGGCCGCCGAGGCGGCGCAAGCGAAGAAACGCTAAGGAACGGGCAACGCTGATCAGGATTTTCAGGCGCGACACGTGTCATTATCTCTCGGCGTCTCTCTCAGCTGAGGCAAAGAGAGCGCTGATGAGTTGATGACTTTGTGAAGCGCCTGGTTATCCCTATCGTCTTCTCGCCTCACACCAGCCCGTTGGCGCGCAAGCGCCTGGACGCGAGCGCCTGGAGTTGACGGCGTGACGCTGATGAGAGGAGCGCTGGATATGGAGGCGCACGAGACCCAGGAGAGATTACGCCTGCAAGAAGCTCGTGAGCGGCGGATTCCCTGGAAACAATGGGGGCCGTATCTCAGTGAGCGACAGTGGGGCACCGTCCGCGAGGACTACAGCGCGAGCGGCGACGCGTGGAACGCCTTTACTCACGACCAGGCGCGCTCGCGCGCCTATCAATGGGGCGAGGACGGACTGGCCGGGGTCAGCGATGATCAGCAACTGCTCTGCTTCGCGCTCGCCTTATGGAACGGCCATGATCCAATCCTCAAAGAGCGACTCTTCGGCCTCACCAACAGCGAGGGCAACCACGGCGAGGACGTAAAGGAGTATTACTTCTACCTCGACAGCACGCCGACCCACTCGTATATGCGCTATCTGTACAAGTATCCCCAACGCGCCTACCCCTACGAAGATCTGGTGCAGACCAACCGAAATCGTAGCCGCCACGAGCAAGAGTATGAGCTCCTCGACACTGGTGTTTTCGACGAGGACCGCTACTTCGACGTCTTTGTCACCTACGCCAAGGCATCCCCGACCGATTTGCTCATCGAGATTGAGATAGCCAATCGCGGGCCAGAAGCCGCCGCTCTCGACGCGCTGCCCACGCTCTGGTTTCGCCACACTTGGTCGGGAGACCGGCCACGCCCCACGCTCCGTGGCGTAGATGATCCCTCGTTCCCCATCATCCTCGCCCAGCACGAGCGGCTCGGCGAGTATCGCCTCGTGGTGGATGGCGCGGCGACGCTGCTCTTTACCGAGAATGAGACCAACTCCGAGCGTCTCTTCGGAGAGCCGAATACCTCTCCCTACGTCAAAGACGCCTTCGACGCCTATCTCGTCCATGACCAACATGAGGCGGTCAATCCCGCGCAGACCGGCACGAAGGCGGCTGCGCTCATGCGCATGAGCGTTCCCGCCGGCCAGAGCCAGATGATACGCCTGCGTTTGACCCAGACCGCCCAACCAGCAGGGGAGCCGGAGCAAGCCGCTGTGAATAGGCTTGCCAGCGTGCCAGCCGCTAGCTTTCTCTTTGGTCAGGCGTTTGCTGACATGGTTCGGGAGCGCCGGGAGGAGGCCGATGCCTTCTACAACTCCATCACGCCAACGACACTCGGTTCCGACGTGCGCAGCGTCATGCGCCAGGCCTGGGCAGGCATGCTGTGGAGCAAGCAATTCTACGCCTACGATGTGACACGCTGGCTCAGCGGGCGCAGCAGTGACGCGGCGATCTCCGCAACTGGGCGCTCCAACGACCGCAACCGCTCGTGGTTCTATATGGTGAACGAAGACGTGATCTCGATGCCGGATAAGTGGGAGTATCCCTGGTACGCCGCCTGGGATCTGGCGTTCCACTGCGTCACGTTGCAGTCAGTAGATCCTGATTTCGCTAAGGAGCAACTGCTCCTCATGCTGCGCCCCAACTACCTGCATCCCAACGGCCAGATTCCCGCCTATGAATGGAACTTCTCCGACGTCAACCCGCCGGTACACGCCTGGGCGGCATGGTATCTCTATTTGATAGAAAAAGAGCAGACCGGGTATAGCGACTACTCCTTCCTGGAGGCGTGCTTCCAGAAGCTGCTGATGAATTTCACCTGGTGGGTCAATCGCAAGGATCGTACCGGCGCGAACGTCTTCGAGGGCGGCTTCCTGGGCATGGACAATATTGGGGTCTTTGACCGTAGCGCGCCGATGCCGGATGGGGGAACGCTCGAACAGGCGGACGGGACCGCCTGGATGGCGTTCTACGCGCAGATGATGCTGCGCATCGCCATCGAGTTGGCGCCACGCGATCCCGCGTATGACCAGATGGCGGCCAAGTTCTTCGAGCATGTGCTTTGGATCGTCGCGGCGATGGATAAGGTGGGGGAACAGAACGACGAGTTGTGGGATGAGCAAGATGGCTTCTTCTACGACGTGCTGCGCTTCCCCGATGGGCAGGCGATGCGCCTCAAAGTGCGCTCGATGGTCGGGTTGCTGGCCATCGCGGCGTCGGTTGTCATCGATCAGGATACGCTCCCATTCGTGCCGAACCTGATCGCGCACGCCCAGTGGCTGGCTGAGCATCGTCCCGAACTGGTGAGCGGCATCCCCACATTGCAGGCGAATGCCCACGGCGAGCGGCTACTGGCGACGCTCGATGAGCGCAAACTGCGTCTGTTGCTCACACGCATGCTCGACGAAGCGGAGTTCCTGAGCCCCTATGGGATCCGCGCGCTCTCACGTGAGCATCTGGAGCATCCCTATATCTTCTCGTTTGGCGGCAGTGACTACCGCGTGGACTATGAGCCTGCGGAGTCGAGCACGGGACTCTTCGGGGGCAACTCGAACTGGCGCGGGCCAATCTGGGCGCCGGTCAACATCCTGCTGATTCGCGGGCTGATCACTTTCTACGACTACTTTGGCGACGCCTTTACCATCGAGTGCCCCACCGGGTCCGGCCAGCAGATGACCCTCTTGCAGGTCGCCGGAGAGATCAGTCGCCGGCTGGCCACCATCTTTCTGCGCGACGCGGATGGGCGCCGCCCCGTTTATGGCGCGACCGAGAAGTTCCAGACCGATCCACACTGGCGCGACTATGTCCTGTTCTACGAATATTTTCATGGCGACAACGGCGCGGGCATCGGCGCGAGTCATCAGACGGGCTGGACGGGCATAATCGCCGAGCTCTTGCGTCTGTTCGGGACGGCCGGAGTCGCTCAGCCCATCGTCCTCGAAATAGAGAGCGCGACACACTGAGCAGAGGTTTTAGATGGCTGACAACACCACCGTTGTAGCTGCCCAGGAGCAGGTTAACTGGCGCGCGTATCTGCGCGTGA
Source organism: Ktedonobacterales bacterium (assembly GCA_036265775.1). Classification (GTDB taxonomy): domain Bacteria; phylum Chloroflexota; class Ktedonobacteria; order Ktedonobacterales; family JADMIN01; genus DASWAC01. The sequence goes on from DATAOM010000103.1 coordinate 3,517, forward strand.
TGCTTTACGCCGCGCTCATGGGTATCGTGATGGCGCTGCTGGCCTTCGCCTTTCTCGCGCTGCTCAGGGTCGGCACACAGTTCCTTACGCAGAGCCTACCGCATCTACTCTGGCCGGGGACAACCTTCAACCTGACGACGCTGCTCATTGCCCTCGTCGGTGGCCTGCTCGTGGGAATAGCCATCTATTACACTGGTGAGCATACTGGTCTGGGCGCCGCGCAGAAGGAGTACGCCGAGCAAGGCCGCATCGAGTACCGCTTTCTGCCCAGCATCATGCTCCAGAGCTTCCTCTCACTCTGGAGCGGCGCCAGTCTCGGCCCGGAGGGGCCGCTGACCGACCTCTGCGGACGGAGCGGAAGCTGGATCGCCGAGAAGCTCAAGCTGAGCGCCGACGAGATGCGCGTCCTGGTTTATGCGGCCATCGCCGGCGCCTTTGGCGCCTTCTTCCTCTCGCCTCTTACCGGCGCGTTCATCGCATTTGAGTACATGAGCCTGCGCGAGATTCGCTACGAGCGGTTCCTGCTGCCAGGAATTGTCGCGGCGTGCACGGGTTACGCCGTCTATGTCGCGCTGCCACACGAATCGCTTACCGGCCTCTTCGCCTTCCCCAATTTTCAAGAGCCACGCCTGATCGACCTGCTCTTCGCCGTCGGCATCGGGATTCTCGGCGGCCTCATCAGCGTGGGGCAGAAACTGCTGGCGCTGGGTGTGGTCTCGGCGGCGAAGCCACTCCACGAACGCCCAATTGTGCGCGCGCTTGTGGGCGGTCTCATCGTCGGCGTCGTCGGCGTTTTTCTGCCGCTGACGCTTTACTCCGGCCAGAGCCAGACCGAGGAGATCGTCCACACCTACGCGCAGATCGGCGTCATCAGCTTGCTCGCGCTGGCGCTCGCCAAGGCGTTCCTGATGAGCCTGTCGTTCGCCACCGGCTTCAAGGGTGGCCCGATCTTTCCCACGCTCTTCATCGGCGGAGCGCTAGGCGCGGCGCTGAACTTGATCGCGCCAGGCATTCCCGCGGGCGTCTGTATTCTTGGACTGATGGGTGGTGTGTTGGGTGGTGTGGCCGAGCTGCCCATCACGGCGACGCTGCTGCTCGGCGTGACCTCACAGCCCTCCCTCATTCCTGTCATCGCCATCGCCGCCATCGCGGGCACGATCGTGGGGAAGGCCGCCACGCTCGCGCTCGCCGCCCGGCGCGCGCAGCGGCAGAATGCTCCCGCCTCCAGCGGAAAGACTGCTGGCGACGCTTGAGACGTCAGTGCGCGGTCCAGCCACAGTCGATGGTCACGGCGCTTCCCGTGATACCGGCGGCGGCGTCCGAACACAGAAAGGCGATATACGCCGCCACCTCAGATGGCTCCAGCAGGCGGTGGATCGGCGCCTCGGCGACCATGATCTTCTCGACCACCTCTGATTCGGGGATGCCATGGATGCGCGCCTGATCGGCGATCTGCTTCTCCACCAGCGCCGTGCGCACGTACGAGGGACAGACGCAGTTGCAGGTCACGCCATGCTCCGCACCCTCGAGCGCGGTGACGCGCGTCAGGCCCAGCAGACCATGCTTGGCGGCGACATAGGCTGACTTGTACGCCGAGGCGCGCAGTGAATGGACCGAGCCAACGTTGACGATTCGCCCCCACCCGCGCTGATACATCCCCGGCAGCGCCGCCTGGGTCAGCAGAAACGGCGCGGTGAGCAAAATCTCCATCAACTCGCGCCACTTCGCCTCAGGAAATTCCTGAATCGGCGAGACAAACTGTATCCCTGCGTTGTTGATGAGGATATCCAGGCGCCCCGAGGCGGCGAGTGTCTCTGCCATGAGACGCCCTGCGGCTCCAGGATCGGTGAGGTTAGCGGCGAGAAAGCGCGCCCCTGGCAGTCGCGCCGTCTCCGCCTGACCGCGCTCGGTATCCACGTCGGTCAGCGTCACATTCGCGCCAGCCTCGGCGAGCGCACAGGCCGTCGCCAGGCCAATGCCACTCGCCGCGCCAGTGACCAGCGCGACCCGTCCTTCGAGTGTCGCCATGTCAGCGCCTTTCCTTGTTGTTCGTTAGTGCCGTGAAGCGGCGTCCAGAAACGCGAAGAAGCGCGCGCGGAACTCATCGAGCTTTTCGATGTGCGGCGAGTGGCCACAATCCGCGATGACCGCCTCTTCATAGCTTCCGCCGGCCGCGCGATAGCTATCGAGCACGACGCGTATCTGCGCGACCATCGGCTGCGAGGGAAAGACATCCACGCCTGGCCAGCCTGGCACGTAGCCGAGTTGCCCCAGTGTCCCGAAGTCAAGCAGTGAGGCGTCCGAGACGATCTGATCGTCGGCGCCGCGAATCCACAGCACAGCAGGTCGTGGTGAGATGGAGGCGAAGGCGCTCAAGTTGCACACGAGGGGCGACATCGCGTTGTTCACGCCGCGCTGTCCGGGGCCGACGCCCGGCCAGTTGGGAGAGGCGGCGCCATCGCCGGGATAGTTGTCGTCTCCGATCACCATGCGCAGGATCTCGTCGAGATAGACCTCTTCGCGCGCAGGCGCGGCGCGGAACGGCGGCTTGAAGTAGAAGGCGTTGAGCACATTGCGCGGCGAGTTCGGCGACTCCTCGCTGCGGTCACCCGCCTTCAGGCGCTGCACATAGTCGGGATTGGCTGTGCCTCCACCCGACCCGGCTCCATCTGGCCAGCAAAGACTGCCCTGCGCGTCCTTCGTGCCGCCATAGCCAAATGGCGAGAGCGTATCGATCAGAGTCAGCGACGCCACGTTGTCGGGATGGTCTATCGCGTACTGCATGCTTACGCCGCCGCCCATGGACCATCCAACCAGGTGCGGTTTGCGCTCGCCCACCAGCCCTAGCACGGTAAAGAGCGCGTACAGATCGTCGGCGAAGTCGCGCAGGCCACGTCGCGCATCCACCGGCTTGGTCTCGCTCGCGCCGAAGCCGCGCAGATCCGGCGCGATCCCCCAGTAGGCTTGCGGCAGCGCGAGCAACGTTTCCTCGAAGAAGCGCGCGGATGAGACATTGCCATGAATCAACGCCACCGGCGCGCCACCTTCGGGACCAGCGGTCAGCGCATGCGTGCTCAGACGCGGCGTGTTGATCATCCGTGAATTGACGCCCTCAAGCAATGGCGCGCTCATAGAAGACTGGCCCCCTCCCTGGCTCGTCGAGAGAACATCTGCGTATACCGCCAGCGTCCCAGGAAGGCCAGACTCGCCACGTCAGGAGCGCGCGGACGCCGCCTTCCAGGACACATGCCGACAATACCACACACGGGGCCATCTCTGCGTTCCGCGCTGGCGCTGAGGACTGCGCCTAACGCCGCCATAATGATGAGGGATGCGCTCAAGCGAACTGGCTCGTTCGTCCGCGCACCGGTCACACCATCGTCGGCTTCATGCCCGTTCCGCCAGCGCGCTCAGGCGGCGTTGCAAGAAGCGCCGCTCGACGCTGTTCTCACTCAGGCGCAGCGCCTGGACGTAGTCGGCGGCGGCCTCGTCCATTCGCCCGGCGCGCCGGAGCAGGTCGGCGCGCGCCGCATAAAACCAGTGGTAACTCGCCAGCGATTCTTCAAGACGCAGCGCCCCAATTAGGCAAAGTCCTTCCTCCGGACCGTCAGCCATCGCCACTGCGGCGGCTCGATTCAACTCGACGATCGGCGACGGCGCCAGCCGCGCCAGCGACTGATACAACAGCGCAATCTGCCGCCAGTCGGTCTCTTCCGCGCGCTCGGCCTGCGCATGCAGCGCCGCAATAGCCGCCTGAATCTGATAGGGGCCGGGACGCCGCAGGAGCAACGCGCGATCCAGTAACACAATTCCTTCTGCAGCTTCCTCGCGGTTCCACCGCTGGCGATCCTGCTCTTCCAGCAGGACGAGCGCGCCGTCGGCGTCCACGCGCGCCTGGCGACGCGAGTCATGCAGCAGCATCAGCGCCAGCAGCCCAAGGGTCTCCGCCGCTTCCGATGCAAGCGCAGGTTCCTGCGCTTGCAAAACGACCAATACCCGCGCCAGCCGGATGGCCTCGCCGCACAACTCATGGCG
>DATAOM010000104.1:0-3973 GCA_036265775.1 Ktedonobacterales bacterium
CTCGATGGGCTTCTCGCCTTTGTACATCGGCCCCTGCGACTTCCCAACCATCTGGATGTTGCCCATTGGGTACTCGAAGCCGTCCATGCCGAAGTAGAAGTCGTTCAGACCGAGCGTCTTCTGGAAGACCGTTGGGTTTGGCTCCTTGGAGATCGCCAGCACCGCGACGCTGTTGTGATACATGTAGTTGCGCCCGACCTGATCCGAGCCGTTGGCGAGGCCGTGCGGGTGTTTGTCGTTCGCCGAGAGCAGCAGGAGCTTGGCTGAGTTCGCCGCGCCACAGGAGACCACGATGATGTCGCCGCTGTAGGTTTCCCTCTGGCCGTCGTGATCAACCTCCACCTCGGTGACGGCGCCGCCGTTGGCGTCCGTGTTCAGTTTGAGCGCGCGCGCTTTGGTGACGAGCGTCACGTTCGGCGACTGGAGCGCCGGGCGTACGCCGAGCACGTCGGCGTCGGACTTAGCGTGGACGAGGCACGGAAAGCCGTCACAGTCCTTGCAGCGGATGCACAGACTGAAGGGCATGTTCGCCTCGTTCAGGCGCACGCCGCACGGCGCGTGAAACGGATGATACCCGGCGCGCGCGAGGTCGTCGCTGAGCTGCTGGATGCGCGGCTCGTGTGAGAGGGCTGGGTAAGGGTAGGGCGCGCTGGCGTGTGGCTCGGTGGGATCTTCGCCGCGCGCGCCGTGAACCTCGTAGTACTCTTCGGCCTTGGTGTAATACGGCTCCATCTCGTCGTAGGAGATGGGCCAGGCTGGCGAGATCCCATCGTGGTGCTTCAGCTCGCCGAAGTCTTCGCTTCGCAGGCGGTAGAGCGCCGCGCCATAGAGCTTGGTCGCGCCGCCCACCCAATAGTGCAGCCCCGGCTGAAACGCCTTGCCGTTCTTGTCGTACCACGTCTCCTTGGGCACATAGCGGTTTTTGACGAACACCTCTTCGGCGTTCCAGTTCTCCTGCTCGCGCGGCAGCCAGTCTCCACGCTCCAGCACGAGGATGCGCTTGCCTGACGGCGCGAGATGGCGCGCAAGGGTCCCGCCGCCCGCCCCACTGCCGATAATGATGACGTCGTAGTGTGTTGCCTGTGTAGACATCGAGGCATGTCTCCCTTCCATCCACCAAGAACCCTACTCGCGCCGCGTGTCCTCTTCGGCCTCGCGATCCTCGTCGGTCACGACGATACGCTTGCCACGCTTCTGCGTCAGCACATTCCAACCCCAGTCCACCGCCGCCGCGCTCTTGTTCTGAGTGCCAGAGAGCAACGCAAGATGAACGCCGAGCCAGGCCATCCAGGCGAAATGCCCGGTCATCGTCTGCCCAGTCGGCAACTCGGCGATGGCGGCGCCGCGCCCGATGGTCGCCATCGAGCCTTTATCGAGATACTTGAACGGCTCGGTCTTCTCGCCCTTGATGAGGCGCGCGATATTCTTGCCCGCCTGGGTACCAGACTGGAGCGCTGTGGAGCCGAGCTGTGGCAGTTGCTTACGCGTCTTGGCGTCGGTCATCAACGCGATGTCGCCGACGACGAACACCTCTGGATGGCCAGCCAGCCTGAGGTCTGGCTCGACGGGAACGCGCCCGCCCTGAGCCAGCGCCACGCCAAGGGTCTGCGCGACTGGGTTGGCATGGACGCCCGCCGTCCAGATCGGCGTATGGGTCTTGATGACCGAGCCTGAGGAAAGCGTGACGCTATGCGCGCTAATCTCCGTCGCGCCCACGCTCAACAGCACGATCACGTCGCGCTGCTCGAGCGCCTTTTTCGCGTACTCACGCAGCTTCGGCTTGAACATCTCCAGCAGCGACGAGCCGTGGTTGACCAGGGTGACCCGCGCCCTCTCGACTGGCAGGTTGGGATAGTCTTCTTTGAGCTCTATGTGCAGCAACTCACTCAGCGCGCCGGCTAACTCTACGCCCGTCGGCCCCCCGCCGATCACGACGAAAGTGAGCGCGCCGTCGTCCACGAGACTGGGATCTTTATCCGTCGCCTCCAGCAGTTTCAGGATGTGCTCCTTGAGCCGGACGGAGTCCTCCATGGTGTAGAGCGGGAAGGCGTGCTCCGCCGCGCCGGGAAGATTGAAGAAGTTCGCGTGGGCGCCAAGCCCCACGACGAGATAGTCGTAGGAGACTGGATCCATACCCTGGAGAGTGACGACTTTCTCATCCAGATTTACGCCGGTGACCGTCGTCTGGTGAAACAGCATCGTGGGGTGGTGATGCAACATGTCGCGAGCCGGGAAGCCAACCGTCCCGCGCTCCAGCTCGTCGGTCGCCACCTGATAGAGCAGGGGCTGAAAGGTGTGATAGTCATTTTTATCGATCAGCGTCACCTGGACAGGCGTATCAATCAGCGCCTCGAGCGCGCCCTGGCCCGCGAAACCCAGTCCGAGCACAACAACACGCGGTGTCTCCGCCATCGCATCCGCTCCCTTCATGCCTATCGAAACGAAGCGTCTGTGGCTGCGCGTTAAAGGCCGGGACTGAACTGCATCATGGCGCCATCGGCGACGAAGGTTGTTCCCGTGACATAGCTGGCCTTGTCTGAGGCGAGCCAGGCGACCAGGTGGGCGATCTCGCTGGGCTGCGCCGGGCGTCCGAGCGGGATCGCCGCCTCCAGCTTCGCCTTCATCTCCGGGTTCTCCAGCGTCTCCTTGTCAATCGGCGTCTCGACGGCGCCGGGGGCGACGTTGACCACGAGGACGCCTTTTGGCGCGAGTTCGACGGCGGCGGTGCGTGTCAGCATGCGGATGCCACCCTTGGCGCAGCAGTAGGGGGTGTTGCCCGGCATCGGCCAGTCTTCATGAATGGACGAGATATTGACGATGCGCCCGCCATGACCCTGCTTGAGGAACTGCTTCGCAGCGACCTGCGTGCCGAAGAAGGCGCTCTTGAGGTCAACGCCGATCACCAGATCGAACTGGTGCTCGGTAGTGTCGAGGATCGAGGTGCGTGTCTCCATGCCGGCGTTGTTGACCATTACATCCAAGCGGCCAAACGCCTCGACCGTCGCGTCCACTAACTTCTGCAGGTCGGCGACCTGAGAGACATCGCCCTGAACGACCTGCCCTTTGCCTACCGCGTCCGTGATCTCCTTCAATGTCGCCTCTGCCGCAGCCTGATTCTTATGGTAGTTGACGGTGACCGCCGCGCCCTCCGACGCGAGCGCGAGGCAGATGGCGTGGCCGATGCCGCTATCTCCGCCAGTAACAATCGCAACCTTATTCTCAAGCAGCATGCGTCTTTCCTCCTCATCACGGTGAGCGCCTGGCTCACCCACCCCGATGTCCATATACACTAGAGTGACACGCTACGCTGAGGCATGAGCTAACCTTTCCGAATGCCTGATTATTGTTACCTGCCGGACGCCCTTGACTCGACCAACCAATGACAAGTATAACCAAGACAGACACCTTATGTCACTCCACCACAGGGCGGAATATAGCGTGACATCGTCCTTTTGTCTGGCGACTCTCCGCGCTCGCCGTTGAGACGCCGCCTGACCTGATAACCTCTTCGCCGCAGGCGCGACGCGTCAATCTCCGAGTACGCTTTTGACAGTAGTACGCAAAATAGCGCCGTGTTCAGGCGGCCTGACGCTATCACGTCGGCGCCAATGACTAGGCCCTCGCTATGAGTGGCGCGCCGGTGGATAGCGGTGTTGACAGCGTCGTCAGCGCCGCCATCCACACGGCGCTAAAAAAGAAGGAGACAAAAGGAGACAACAGGCAAGCGCATCGCTCGCTCTTCTCGATGACAGGCGTCGGGCCACACGTGCGGAGAGGGATGGAGGCGGGAGAATGGCTGGCGGGAACACACGGACAACGAGCAGCGCTCCAGAGGACACAGCGACCGCGGAGCGCGCGCGGCTCAATGCGGCCAACGCAGGCGGGGAGGACTGGCGGCGCTGGGGCACGTATCTGAGCGAGCGCGCCTGGGGCACCGTGCGCGAGGACTACTCGGCCAACGGCGACGCCTGGA
>DATAOM010000105.1:0-5260 GCA_036265775.1 Ktedonobacterales bacterium
CTTTTGCGTCATCGAGTCCCAGCCAGCCACATCTTCCCGTTGAGCTTGCGCATCCCTCGCACCATGCTATACTTGCACTGCCCCACCCTCGGTCTCGCGGTATAGAGTGCTTTCCAGGCGCGGCCTGTGCTGTGGGGGGCGGGGCGATGTGGCCCCGCGCCCATCATGGTCATCGAGGAGAAGCGAGCTGGTGATGCAACGGGGTGAACCTGACGGGCTGGCTATGTCCGCACCTCCCACAAATGGCCAGGGCGGCCACGCATCCCACGCCAGCGGCAAGCGCCTCGGCTTGTTCCTTTGCTGGGCGGTGGTCTTCGCCGATATCGGCACCTCGGTCTACTACGTCCCAGGCATCCTCTATAGTCAGGTCGGGCGGCTCGCCGGCGTCTTCGTCACGATGACCCTGGTGGTCTTCCTGCTCCTGACGATCAAGTACGCTGAAGCCACCGTACGTTTTCCCGAGGGCGGCGGCGAGGTGGCGGTCGCCAGCCGCGGGCTGAATCCCTGGTTCGGCGCGCTCGGCGGCATGTTTATCCTGATCGACTACTTCCTCACCGCCTCGATCAGCTCGCTCTCTGGCCTGCACTACTTTCAGGTTATCTTCCCGCCCATCGGGCCATACGTGGTCGGGCTGACGCTCGCGGTCATCATCGCGTTGGGCGTCCTCAACTGGTGGGGCATCCAGGAGAGTGCGACGGTCAGCGCCGTGATCGCTAGCCTGGCGTTTCTCAGCAGTGTGGTCATCGTCGCGCTTGTACTCGTCAACGTGCCCTTGTCGGAGATCGGTTCCGTTTTCCGTGAGATCTTCAGCGGCACACGCCTGACCGGAATCACCATCCTCACCGGATTCGCTGGCGCGTTCCTGGCCTTTTCCGGCCTGGAGAGCATCGCGCAGCTCGCTCCGGTGATGCGTGTGCCACGGCGCAAGACGGTCACCGCCGCGCTGACGTTCGTCGTCATCACCGTGGGCCTCACCGGACCGCTGCTCACCATCTTCTCGACGGTCCTGCTGACCGATCCCCGCTTTCGCGGCACGATGACGCGTCCGGCCTTTTCGGTGGACGCCAACCCCGATCAATTTATCTCGCTGCTCGCCGGCGCGTATGGCGGGGTAATCCTGGCCGTCGCGACCGCCATCGTCGCCTCGGCGCTGCTGATCTTCGCCAGCAACACCGCCATTATCGGCGCGTACCACGTCGTGCTGGCGCTCGCGCGGATGCGCTATTTCCCGCGTGTCCTGGAGCGGCGCAACAAGCTGCGTGGCACGCCACATGTCGCCATCGCCATCGCGACGCTGACTCCTGTCATCGTGCTGCTGCTCGTGCGGGGCAACATCAACCTGCTCGGCGAGTTGTATGGCTTTGGGTTGCTCGGCGCCTTCCTGCTCCTGTGTATCTCGATGGATGTGATTCGCTGGAAGGAGCGGCATGGTTCGCCACCCATCGGCGCGACGATTGATCCTGAGTTGCTGCGCTATGGGAGCCGGAATGGGCGCAACGGCGTCGTCATGGCGCCTCCTCCCACGCCAGATTCGCCGCTGACACGCCGCGCGCGCACGTTGCTTGGACAAGAGAACGTTGCCCGCCTCACGCAGGCGCAGACAGCGGTACGTTCGTATCTGCGACCGATCAGGGTACCGGCGCGGCGCTGGTGGAAGGCCCACTGGCCAGACCTCAAGTATGTTCTCGGCTTTATCACCACCGCGCTGGTCGCCGTCGCGTGGGCCACGAACCTTTTCGGCAAGCCGCTGGCGACGATTTTCGGTGGCGCGCTGACCGCCGTTGGGATGGGTTTAGCCGCGGCCCACTGGCGCTACCAACAGGTGCGGCATCCAGTCGTCTTCCTCGACATCCCGATTCCGGCGCCACGGTCGGCTCTCGTCGTCCTGACGCCACAGGAGGAACAGAGCCACATCGTGATACGCGACGCGCTCGCCAGCGCTGATAGGCGCCCACCGGTCTTCCTCTACATTGCCATGCCCTCGGACCTGCCGCCGCCGCGTCTCTTCGAGATTCGCGACCGCTTCGGGCTCGACGCCGAGGCGCAACTCACGCTCTCACGCGCCAAACGCGAGTGCAATGAGGCGCGTGTGCAGGCCAAATATCTCTATGCCGTCGGCGGCAGCCAGGAGGTCTTCGACATCGCAGCGCGGGTGCGTCCCGCTGAGATCGTCGCCGAGTCGGATACCGCGCGGCGCATCCTGCATAAGGCGCGCTCGCAGTCCGGGATCGCGCTCTCGCCCGATTACGTCATCACGCATCTGGTGGATGGAACGCGCGTCGCGCACAACGTCATGCATCAGGTCTACACGCATGGCGCCGACCAGCAGGCCGAGGCGCGCTGAAGAAGATTCCCTATCTCTAACTGGCCTCCACGCATGTGGGAAAAGACGGGCTAGCGCATGACTGCTCGACGATTGTCGCCAGTGTAACCCCGCTCGTATCCCTCAATGACACACTGCTGATATGCGGCGATCAAGAGACGCCTTCGGAGTAGAAGGTAGCCATCGCCGCACAGGCGCAGGCGACACAACGACGCCAGTTGTCCATATGGGACGTTGCGCAATCAACTGGGCGCTTCGTTTCTGTCCTGCGCGCTCTCCCAACACAACGTCGTCGTGGGCGAAACAGCGTCACACGACTAGCGCCGCCGCGCCCTCCGACAGGGCAGCGCGACTGAATTCCGCGCAGAGCGCGAGATGAGATTGAGACAGGAGTATTTCCATGACCACGCAACTCGATGTACGCACATCACTGGCATGGCCGCTGCCGCCGACACAGGAAGCGCATGCCCATCTTACCTGGACCGAGTGGACGGCCCAGCAGGCGGCAAGTGTTACTCATACACGGCGTCAGGCCCCCGCTTCCTTCACGCTGGACCAGCGCAGTGTAGTCGCCCACCTTGACCGCAGGACCGCGACACGCCTGACCTGGCCACTTCCGGCGACCCAATCGTCCAATGCGCGCCTTTCCTGGGCCGCATGGCTCGATGCGCAGTCCCGCAAGCCCGCTACGACGCGACCAGACGCCTTCGAGCCAACGGTGGAGACCGCCGCGTGAGCGGCGCCGTGCAAGCCCACGAGCCCTCGCACTATGCTGACGCGATGTTCTTCGCGCTCACGGTCTTATTGGGATCGTGAGCGCGCCGTTTGCAAGGCTGTGTCATGCCTGCGCCATTCCGCCTGCGAAGAGCGGTTACGCCGCCGTGGGTAAGCGCGGCTACTTTTGGCCGACGACGACATAGAAGGGCGTGACACATCGGACGCCATGAGTGGCCAGATCAGCGCGCACCCCTTCGAGCGTCTCGTCGAATTGCTCCTGCGTGGCGACCCCCGCTCCCACAATCACTCCGCCAAATCCCTTGCACACCGCGACAAAATCGCTCGCCACCATGCCACCAATCCGGTCACCCCATGCTCCCGTCGCCAGGTTGGCGCGCGAGGCCCCGACGTTGCGCAGTCCCGCGACGTCCATGAATTCCGCCGCTCGCGCGCCATGCAGCAGATTCACCCCACGGCGCGCGGAGAGTTGGGCGATCCAGGACATCATGAGGTCAACATGCGGCCCGCCGTTGAACAGGCCCGTTGTCTCCACCGACTCGACCCAGCCGTCTGGACGCGTTACACGCGCCAACTCGCTGATAGCGAAGGGCCAGCGATCGGAAGGGATCGCTGTAAAGAGCAGCCGCATATGGACGAAGTCGAATGTTCCATCCTCGAAGGGCAGCCCTTCGAGCACATTGCCGGGCGCGAATGAGTAGTTTGGTGGCCGCACGTCATGCCCCAATCCCGCCTGCTCGTCGGCAGGAGGAGGATTGACGTCCAGGCCAACGACCTGCGCGCGTGGGAACGCCTGCGCCATGTCCATCGCCCAGCGTCCGGTGCCTGTGCCGACATCGAGAATGGTGGCGGGATTCTTGAGGGGCGCGGCGTACAACCCTTGCAGGGCATAGCGCAGCATGTAGTGCTGGAAGTCGAGCCGGTTGATCTCCTCCATATCGCGCGGCAGCGCGTAGGGGAGCCCAATCGTGCGCATCCGTCCGCCTACCAGCGCGACCGGCGTGCCCTCCTGCAGGGCCATCGCCTGGAGCGGCCCGGTCTGTCGTAAAGATCGCCTCCGAAACCACGCGAACGGTCCCATAACGCTCTCCTCCTTGCGTCGGCGGCGTCCCGCGCCGCTGACTCACCATCATGCGGTCCACGGCTACATCGGGTAGAACGGGATGCCAGGAAAGAACTCGCCGGGAGATCGGTTATCAGGCAGCTCAAGGATGACGAGAACCATCCCCACTTTCATGGGCGGCGCGAACTCGACCTGCCCGCCCGCGCGCTCCACCTCCCGCACGCGGGAGCGTATCAGCGCCACGTTTTGCTGGTTGGCGAGCAGCGCCTGATACGCGATCAGCTTCATCCTTGAGCGATCCCACTAGGGCGGCGCGGCGATGGCGCGAAGATGGCGGGACAAGGATGCGACAAGGATGCGACAAGGATGCGACAAGAGCGGGCGCAGGGCTGTCCTCCCACGCCTCCTTGCGAGAGCCATCTGGACCACTATGCGTTAACGACCGCCAGGAACAAGCATACACTGGATGTCAAGTCATGCTAACACGCGCCACTTGTTACGCAAACAAGGCGCCCAGCAGGCCATATAGCGGCGCCGATGGATGCGCCGATGGATGCGCCGATGATGGCGCTGATGATGGCGCTAGTGAAGATGACTACAGGCTGGCGATCGCTCAGGAACAGCATGCCGCTATTTCGGAAGAGAACCTGCGGCGAACGGCGCGACAAAGCCCTCGACGCCATTCACATACCACCAGTTGTTGATGCCGTACTGGCTGACGTTGCCGGGGCCTTCGTTGTAGGCGCTGACGGTGATATCCAGCAGCGTTGCGTCGCCCGCGACCGCGCTAAACGGGCAGCTCCATGTCGTCGTGTTCGCGGAGGGCAGCGCGGGATACCACGGCTGCTGCGTGTCGTCGTAGACCGCCTTGCACAGGCTCGTCGCACTGGCTGAATCAGGGAAGGGCAGCCCGGCATTCTTGTAGTACCACGCCGCCGTATACGCGCCGGGATTGCTCACCGACGTTCCGCCGTTGTTCCCCCAGAAGCTGTAGAAGCACGAGAGCCACTTGAGGAACTTCGCGCCGAGGTTGGCGTTGCCTTGCAAGGTCTGGACGTCGTAGTTCGTCGCACCCAGTCCACAGACCGAGACACTTTGCTGGTTGAGCCACGGCGCGGTGTAATACTGAATCTGCATCA
>DATAOM010000106.1:0-3766 GCA_036265775.1 Ktedonobacterales bacterium
CCCGCCGGGGACATTGAGATAGCTGTCACAGCCAATAATCAGGCCATTCGTCACGATGAAACCGAGTTGGATTGGCAAAGAGAGTTGCTTGCCCCGCGAGCCGCTTCTCGCGTCGAAGATGCTCAGCAGTGATTCGCCTGGACTTCCCTTCAGCAGAACGTAGACCTGCCCATCAGCGACCTGCATCGCGAGCGGACCATTCGTGAGTGGCGCGCGCCAGATCTCGTGGCCATCGGTCGCGCTCAGGGCAAGCAGCGTTTCGAGGGGGTCGGTGGCTGCGGTTTGAGAGCGCAAGGTGTAGAGGATGCCATCGCGCAGGATCGGCGCGCCCAGGAAGACGTTGCTCCCTTTCTCCGGCGAGACGTTGGCGGACGCGCTCCAGCGTGTCGAGCCATCGGTCGCGCGCAGGTTCAGCAGGGTGAGATAGCCAGACCCACAACTCCCATTGAACAGCGGCGGAGCGGAGTCGCAGACCTGTCCCGTCAAATAAAGCGAGAGATTGGAACTGACAGGCGCTGGCGTTACGCCGGAGATGGGCGCGAGGAAGACGGCGAGCGTGGCGACAATGAGGACCGTCCCAACTGCGCTGATCACGGCCATACGTGGCCCGCGCCGGTTCGGGACGGCGAAGAAGGCGATGGCGCCGATCAACGCGAGCCCCCCGATGACCGCCAGCAGGATCGCGATACGCAGACCCATCGCACTCTCCCTCCCTAATGCGCGCCGCCGCGCAGGCCGATCAGCGCCACGATCAGCTCGACGGCGATCAGGATGATGACCAGCGCCTCCAGCAAGATGCCTAGCGATTCCTGCGCCTCATCACGTAACACCGACGCGCGCTGCTGAAGGATACTCAGCGATTCGGCCAGGCTCGACCGCCACGCCTCAATGCGCAGCGTGCGCACCGCCGCCGCGTAGACGCGGTTCCAGTACACGTCCTCGGTGACTTTGAGCGCATTCTCGACACGCGCGCTGGTCTCGTTGATATCGGTGATGAGCGTCGCCACCTCGCGCTGGACGTTCGACGACGCGGTGAGACGCGTCCAGAGCAGGCTGCGCCGCCGCGGCTGGTGTGGCGTCAGGCGCGCCAACTCGCGCTCGACCTCATCGTCGTAGCTGCGGAAGGCAAGAAGCTGCGTGTTGGCGAACTCCAGCAACAGCGCAGCGTCCTCGCGCGCGTCTGCGTCTGGCTCGATGACGATGGCCGCGCTCCATGTCAGCAGGATCAGGTCATCCTCGTAGTAGCTCAGCGGCGTCGCCAGCGACCGCGCCGAGGCGCTCAGCTTCTTGCGCTCGCACAGCGCCGCCTGCAGCAAGGCTGGATGCTCCGCGAGGCGCGTGGCGGGGGTCTCGCCTGCCAGCCGCTCGACCATGAGCAACAGATAATCTTCCGTCAGCACGCGTGCGTTCGGGCGGATGATCGCTGGCTCCAGCGCGGCGCGCAGCCCACTCAGCCGTTCGTCGAAGATGGCCAGCGTCTGGTCCTGCGCGCTCTGTACGTCGGACATCAGCGCCGTCACCTCGTCCCACGAGCAGTTTCCCGGCAGCGCAAGCGAGAGCCGCAGCGCGAGGATGCCCAGATCGTAGATGCGCGCGAAGGCTCGGGCGCTGCAGCGCGTCGCGCCGATGGTCAACTCCGCGTCCTCCAGCCGGACCTCCAGCGGAAGCTGTGGAATCTCGATGTTGCCGCCACGGCTGACAACCGGTCGCACACGCGCGCTTGGCGTCGCCAGCGTCTCGCGGGCGCGATCGAGGTCGATGCTATAGCTCACGTCGTAGAGCTGATAGAGATGCACGGCGCCGCGCTCGATGGCTGGCGGAGGGCTGATCTCGCTCGTCACGGGCTTCACCTGTGGGCGCTGAGCGCGTCACGTGCGCGCACGCCTGCCGACACTCTACCAGCGCATGCATGCGGCTGGCAAGCGGTGGGATAGCCCGATCAGCCTTCTGCCACCCCTAGCGGATGCCGGTATCTAGCGTGACCTTGACCGTCGTGACCTGCCCAGCGGTGACATTTGCCTTGACGTCGTTCTCCTGGCGCATGCCGATCAGACCCTGCTTGATCGGTACCGTGACGGTATAGGCGCCAGGCGCCAGCGCGACACTGAAGTGGCCCTTGCTATCCGTCGTGGCGGTGGCGACGACCGCATTTTTCGCGCCCAGAATATCTACCTCGCGGTTGGGCACGGCCTTTGGCGGACAGGGATCTTCCGCGCGCTCGACGGGGCAGGTCGGCCCGGCGACGACATCGCCGGAAAGTGTTCCCTGCGTCGCAGACGTTTCAGTTCCCGGCGTATTTGTTCCCGCCGCGCCCGATCCGCTGACGGTGATCGAGGCGCAGCCCGCGAGCGCCAGCGTCATTCCAAACGCCAGCAGCGCGCCCAGGCGCATGCGCCGCAGACGTGTCCGCAGTAGTGCGATCGTACTTTGTGTCATGGGAACCCTCTCCCCGGGAGACCAGTGGCTCCAGGTCTGCACTGCTCCTTCACCTCTCTCATTAGAGATACGACGCAGCCACCGGAAAGATGGTTCCCCAATTGGCGTAGGCGTTGCGCAATCGCTAATAGCGCAGGATGAACGCGATGCGCTGATGCTGTTCGAGCGCGCCATCGTCCACAAAGACAACGCTCCCACCCTTCGCCATGACTTCCTCGATCACCTCGTCCACCGCGTCGTCAATCACGCCGGGCGCGGCGGCGTCCTCGGCGGGGGAGAGGATCATGCCGGTCTCGTCCACAGTAGCTGGATAGTGGAAATTCTGCTCGACGAGCAGCGTGTCGCCGCGTCCCTCCTTTGCCATGCGCCAGACCTCGCCGATGGTTGAGGAAGACCGTTGCGCGCCCACCGCATCAGCGAGCCGCATCAGCGCATCCGTGCGCCGCCGCGCCAGATAGCCCTGCATGACTGGCCAGACCAATTGCGCGATCTCATGTTCAGTCGCGTGATCGTAATTGCCCTCGACCGTCCCGGCGATGTCGTCGGGAGAGCGCGAGACCTCCCGATAGAATGCGAGATAGCGATCTACTCCAGCCGCCACCAGCGGCAGCTTCTCCTCGGCCTGGAATGCGCCGAACTTCTCATCCACGGTGCGAAAGAAATCGCGGTGCGCCTGGTCGCGGACGGCGGACGGATTGACGCCCGGCCCACCAGGAAGATTGCTGGCGCCACCTGGGCCGCCGTGGCGCATGGGAAATCCCCCGCCGCGTAACTCCTCAACCGACGCGCCAAAGCCCTCGAAGAGGCGTGAATCCTTCTCGCTCAGCGCCAGGACATAGTAGCGTGGCGTGCGGTTGAGCGTGAAGACGAGGTCGCGCGTGGCGAAGGTCGGGTCCACGATCACGCGCTCGGTCACGGTGAAAGGCAGAGCGTACGACTGCGCGACATCCTTGTTGGCGTAGAGCGCCAGCCCGTCGAGCAGATGCTCGTAGTCAATCCCCTCGACCAGCGTGTCTAGCTTCGTGAAGAGCGGCTCCATCTCGCGCGCCGAGAACTCGCCGAGCAGCCGGTTCTTCGTCTCGGCGACGAGATTCTTCACGCGGATGGGGTCCTGCTTGTTGTCCGGAAAGTTGCGATGCGTCGGCAACGTGATCGTCAGACACGGATAGGCATGCACATCCTGGAGCTCACGCAGATCTTGGCGATTCATTCGTCACCTCGCCGTTGGTAGGGCCGCGTGAGGCGGCCCATCCTGGTTGTCGCAGCGTCAGGCCGCGGACCGCGCCGATCGAGCGGCGCGGTTGATCAGGAATTCCGCCAGCAGCGGCAC
>DATAOM010000107.1:0-4848 GCA_036265775.1 Ktedonobacterales bacterium
CTCGTCTCCGGCAAGGCATACACCTACGCGAACGACAAAGCCACCGAGGGCGAGATTCCCGCCGCGATGAGCGAGGCCGTCGCGCGCTACCGCGAGCAGCTGGTCGAGTGCGCCGTCGAGGCCGATGACGACCTGATGAACAAATACCTGGAGGGCGAGGAGATCAGCGAGACCGAGCTGCGCCGCGCCATCAAGGCGGGCGTCGCGGCGGGAAGCCTCACGCCAGTGCTTGCCGGAGCCGCCAGCAAGAACATTGGCCTGCATCAACTGCTCGACGCGCTCGCCGAGTACGCGCCCAGCCCTGCGGAGCGCCCCGGAACCACCGCCGATGGCGCGCCGATCGCCTTCGTCTTCAAGACCATCGTGGACCCGCAGAAGGGCACCTTCTCCTACTTCCGCGTCTACAGCGGTGTCGTCAAGTCGGACATGCACCTCTACAATCCCAAGACCGCGACCGACGAGCGATTGGGCCAGTTGCAGACGATGCGCGGCAAGCTCCAGGAGCCTGCCACCGAGGCCGCCGCCGGCGACATCGCCGCCGTGCCGCGCCTGAGCAAGACGCACACCGGCGACACCTTGGGCGCGAAGGAGACCGAGCCGCTGGAGCCAATCCACTTCCCCGCACCAGCCTACACCTGCGCTGTGCATCCGAAGACGCAGACGGACCTGGACAAGATGGGTGTGGCGCTCACCCGTGTCACCGAGGAAGACCCGTCGCTGCACGTCTCGCGCGACCCCGAGAGCGCCGAGACGCTGATCGCCGGAATGGGCGAGTCGCATATCGCCATCGCCACCGAGCGCATGCAGCGCCGCTTCGGCGTCGAGGTCACGCGCAAGGATCGCCGTGTGCCCTACCGCGAGACGATTCGCAAGAAGGCGCGCGCGGAAGGCCGCCACAAGAAGCAGTCCGGCGGGCACGGGCAGTTCGGCGATGTCTGGCTGGAGATCGAGCCGCTAACGGATAGCGATCAGAACTTTGTCTTCCAGAACAAGATCGTCGGCGGCGTCGTGCCGAAGGAGTACGTGCCGGGCGTAGAGAAGGGCGTGGCGGAGTCGCTCAAAGAGGGCTTCATTGCGGGCTACCCGATGGTTCACGTCCGCGTCGCGCTGGTGGACGGCAAGTACCATGACGTTGACTCGTCCTCGCAAGCGTTCGAGGTCGCGGCGCGGCTGGGGATGAAGGAGGCAGTCGCGCTGGCCGGGCCGACGATCCTGGAGCCGATCATGAACGTGACGATCACGGCGCCAGAGAGCAACATGGGCGACATCAACTCCGACCTGAACACCAAGCGCGCGCGCATCCTGGGCATGGAGCCAGGTCCGAACGGGACACAGCAGATCACGGCGCAGGTTCCCATGGCCGAGATGCTGCGCTACGCGACCGACCTGCGCTCGATCACGCAGGGGCGCGGCAGCTTCACAATGGAGTTGTCCGGCTACGAGGAGGCCCCAGCCAACATCCAGCAGGAGATCATCGACGAGCACAAGAAGGAGAAAGAAGCCGCCGGACACTGAGAATAGACCTCACCTCCTGATCCCCCTTACCTCAAAAGGGAAGGGGGAACCAACACCGGAATGGTTGCCGCGCCTCTGGCTCCCCTCTCCTCGTGGGAGAGGGGCTGGGGGTGAGGTCCGCAGGCGCTCCTTGTAATTACTCCGCGCGCAACGCCTCGGCCACCGGCTGGCGTGAGGCCATCCACGCTGGCAGCGCCGCGCCGATCGCCGCCACGAGGACGCCAGCCAGCGCCAGTAAGGGCAGGATCGCCGGATTGTACGCTCCCTGCGTAATCTGACTCGGTATCGCCTCGCCGACGGCGAGGCCTATGACGTTCAGCAGCGCGTCGTGTAGCCAGATCCCCACGGGGACACCCACAGCGCCGCCGACGGCGCCCAGCACGCAGGCGGCGGCCACGACCATGCCGACGACCTGGCCGGGCGTCATACCCAGCGCCTTGAGCGTCGCCGTGTCGCGCACGCGCTCATAGGAGCTGAGCAGCAATGTGTTGAAGACGCCCGCCACCGCGATCAGGGCCAGTATCGCCACCAACGCTATCATCACCGCATCCAGGATAGTGAAGATGGGCGTGACGCCGCTCATTGCGCCCGTCGTCACGTTCAGATAATCTGGCGCGGTCGCCGCGACACGTTGCGCATAGGCGGCGTCGTTTGCCCCCGGCTGAAGGTCCACCAGATAGGAATCAGGCTGCGCCGTGGGGTTGGCCTCCTGATAGGTGGACCAGTCGATCGCAGCGACCCGCCCAAAGTTGTCGTAGCTGAAGTATTCGCCAACTACTCGCAGATCTATCTGCCGTCCGTTGAGAGTCGTCTGGAAGGTATCGCCGACCGCGAGGCGCGCTTCCTTGAGAAACGCTGGTCCGCCGACGATTTCCCCTGGACCCTGGAACCAGCGCCCCGCCAGGATGGGGTACCCCAGCGGGCCAGAGTCGCTGCGGAGCGCTACACAGTTCACCGGACTGCTCAGCCGCGCTGAGCTGAGAAAGAGGAAGCTGTAGCCGGTGACGCGCTTGGTCTCTGGCTGCGCAGCCAGCGTCGCCGCAAGCTGGCTATCAGGATAGCTGCCATAGCGGGAGATCGTCACATCGGCCACGCCGGACAACGCGCGGTTGCTCTCGATCTGCTGGAAGGTGGCGTGAAGCCCAACAGCGAAGACCAGGGTAGCGACGCCGATAATGACGGCCATCGTCGTAAGCAGCCCGCGCACTGGCCGGACGAAGGCCTCGCCTGCTCCCAGAGACGCCGGACGGGGTAGCCGCAGCGCCTGGGCGAGCGCGCCAATCCAACTGCGCCGCCTGCGGTCTGGCGCCGCGCTCTGTGTGATCGCATCCACCGGATGAAGAAGCCCGGCGCGCAACGCGGGCAGCGCCGCCGCGATGGTCACCACCAGCAGTCCCCCAAGGATCGCCAGGAGTGGCGCTATGGGATCGACCCCCGAGGAGGTTGGCAGCCCAAGCGCATCGGAACTGGAGTTGACGAGCGGCTGACTACCCAGGATGCCGAGCGGCGCTCCAACCGCGCAGCCGATCAGCGCCGGAACCAGCATCAGCCCGACGAAGCTCAGCACGACTTGCCCCGGCGTGAAGCCCAGCGCCTTGACGACGCCGATATCGCGCTGGCTCGTCAGCACCGCGCCGCTCACCACATTGGCGACGATGAGCGCCGCCGCTCCCAGCGCGAAGACGGCGAACGCCAGCAGGAACGTGAGCGCCAGCGTCGTTGTCAGCCCAAATATCTGCTGGATGAGCAAGTAATTGAGCGACGCGCTTACTGCGCCCGGCGGCAGGATGGCCGAGATCTCCTGCGCACGCTGCTGCAGGTCGGCGGTCGTGGCGGCGTGCTGGAAGCGGTAGAGCATGAGCACGGAGGACGGTTGATCGGTTGGCGCCAGAGCAGAGAACTCCGCTGGCTGGACCCAGGCGAACTGTGGACTGAAAAGCCCAGCGCTCGCCTCGTCAATGTCGACGACCTCGCCGACGACGGTCAGCTCTGGCCGGTCGGCGCGGCTGAGGGCGGTAAGGTGATCCCCGACCTTGACGCCAATGGATCGCGCAAAGGAGTGGTTCAGCACAATCTCACCAGGCTGTGTGGCCCAGCGGCCTGCGGTAATGAGCAGTTGATTCACCGATCCCCCAGGATCTGGGCGCGCGATGATCTGCACAAGCGCCTTCTGCGCGCCAAATTCCAGCGGCGCGCTCACGGTCTGCCAGGGGCCTGCGCTGGCCGTCACCTCGGGCAGTTGTGTGGTGTCCGCGAGCTGCTCAGGAGTGACCTGCGATCCGCGAATGAACAGCGTGAGGTGGGCGCCATGATACTGCTCGAAGGCTCGCGTGTATGGCGCGGATGACTCCCGTATGAGCGCGATGGCGACCGTTCCCACGCCCGTAGCGAGCGCGACGATCAGGGCGATGACGAAGGCCTGAAGCCGCCGACGGCGCAGGTCGCCAGCGATCTTGGAGAGAATCGCGCGCATCACATGGCCTCCTCATTGCGCAGTCGCAGCAGGTCAGAAGCCGCCTGGGGCGCAGGTGGCGCAAGCTGCGCGTCGTCCACGATGCGCCCATCGCGCATCGTGAGCACACGCGAGGCGTACGAGGCAGCCAGCTTCGCGTCGTGCGTCACCAGCAGCACCGTCTGGCCACCCTGATGGATCTGCGCGAGCATCTCCATGACCGCCTCGCCACTGCGGCTATCCAACGCGCCAGTCGGCTCGTCAGCCAGCAGCACGGCGGGCTGGTTGATCAAGGCGCGCGCGATGGCGACACGCTGGCGCTCGCCTCCAGAGAGCCGGCTCGGATATGCCCGCGCCTTCTCGGCGATACCCAATTGAGTGAGCAGGGTATGCGCGCGTTCCTGGGCGACCCGTGGCTTCAGGCCGACCAACTGCGCCGGCAGCAGAATGTTGTCGAGGACGGTGAGCCGGTCCAGCAGGTTGAAGAACTGGAAGACGAAGCCGAGCTTCGCGCGGCGATAGCGCGCCAGCGCCGCCTCGCTGAGCCTGTTGACGTTCACGCCGTCCACCTGGACCTCACCCTGTGTTGGGCGGTCGAGTCCGGCGATCATGTTGAGCAGGGTGGACTTGCCGCTGCCGGATGGCCCCATCACGGCGGCGAACTGGCCTGTGGGGATGGCAAGCGAGACACCTGAGAGCGCCGTCTGTCCGGCGCCGCGATAGACCTTGGTGATGTCGGCGAGCGAGATCAATTCACTGGCATCGTTCATGTGCGGTTCTCCTCTTCGGCGGTCGGGGTATAGGGCTCCAGATTTGTCAGCTCCTCCAGGCAGGCGTCCAGCCACTTGATATCGGCCTCGGTGTGGATGACGGCCCCTTTG
>DATAOM010000108.1:0-23753 GCA_036265775.1 Ktedonobacterales bacterium
GATGGCAGGCGCTGGCCAACGCCGTCGCCTTCACGCAGCAGCAACAGGCATACGCGATCCGTACGTCGGGTGTAGCGGCAAACGTCCAGGCGTTCACGCAAGGCAAGCGCGTCGATCTCTACAATTCACAAGCGCAGTTCAACCAATGGTGGGGCTCGGCGTGCAGCGCCGCCGTCCTCGCCGAGGTGCTGACGGCCTATGGCGTACCTAATGCCACCATCGGCAAGATGATCGACGAGTTGGGACCCGATATCTCGACGAGATATGGATTGCTGACCTACGACGGCTTCAACAAGGTCGCGCAAAAGCATGGCTTCCGCGCGGACATCTACGTAGATAGGCATCTGACCTATCATCAGATGCAGTACTTGACGAACACCCTGGGACGACCTGTGATCGTCAACGTGCGCGCGACCAGTGGCTACTACCATTACCTCTCCGGCGGACATTTCCTGGTGATGACCGGCGGCGACTCGAAGTCCATCCGCCTGGTTGACTCGTCGCTGTACTACATCAAGTCGCTGCCGCTCGGCACCTTCAACTGGATGTTCCGCCAGCGCACCGTCGTCATCGTCCCGGCGGACTACCATTACAGCCTGCCAGCCTCCTGATCGGAGCGATCAAATCACGGTCTTTCCATGCGGCCGAGTCGCGCCGCATGCTCATAGGCCCAACGGCTCCATTCACGAAGGCGCGCTGTCCCTTCCCGACTCGGCAGGTCCGATAGCCACGCATCGGCCGATACCCATTCTGCGCCAACGTCATACGTCCACCGCGCGGGGACAACACGGGAATGCAGGTTCGTGGGAATACGGTAAATCAGAGTAGACATGCTATATGCCACGGCAAAGATCACGTGGTTTCTATGCGTCAATACCGGGACCCCGTAGACGGCGACCATAGGCGCGTCAAGTCCTGCCCCTGCCTCAGCGAAACGCTCTATCAAATCAGGATGGGTGTGGAGCTCGTACTCGTCAATGTCGTATGCCGCATATGCGGGTTTCGCTGGCCTCGCCTGGCGCTCGAGGAATTGCAGCACGTCGTGGTTGACCGGATTCCTGGCCTCATCAGGCAAGCGCTCCATAGCGCCCCCTCAAACCAACGGAGCGAGGGCGGCTGCCCTGTTCAGCCGAGCAGGGCGCCGTTGACCCACGAGCGCTTGCCCCTTTAAAAGGGGATCTCGCCCGCCGAACTCTCGACAAAGTTCGAGTCGTGATCCTCGCCGTCGTAGCTCATGCGCACTGGGCGCTCCTCGAAGATAGTGTCCAGATGCACCGGGCGCGACCAGATGGCGTAGACGTACTCCAGCGTCTTCTGCGCGTACTTCACGTCAAGCTCGTAGCGCTCGAAATGATGCTTGAGCAGCAGTTCGCTGTTGCGGTTGAAGTCGGCGTCCTCGATGGTGATGTAGGGGTAGCCGAAGTTCGTCATGCTGGCGACGATGCCGTCGCGCACCTTCTCCCAGTCCTTCTCGACGATCACCCACTCGTCATCCTCTTTGGCGTAGAGGTAGAGGTCCAGGTCCTCGATCAGTTCTTTGGTTAGATAGTTGCGCAACAGCGAAACATCGCTTTCGGTCTCGCGCACCTCGAAGAGCTTGGCGCGCCCCTGTCCTGGTACCCGACCCAGCTTGACGCGCTCCTCCTCGGTCGGATTGTCCCAGCGGCGCTCGATGTCCTCCAGGATGCGATAGCCGAGCAAGTACGGGTTCATGTGCGTGCGCGAGGCGGCCAGCACTCCGGAATGCATCTGCGCGAAGGCGGCGTAGTCGGCGTCGGGGAGGTCCATCTCGCGCATGATCCGCGCGTGTGTAAGCGAGGCCCAGCCCTCGTTCAATACCTTCGTCTGCATCTGCGGGACGAAATACTGCATCTCCTCGCGCACGATCAGCAGAATATCGCGCTGCCAGTCTTCCAGCGACGGCGCATGCTCGGCGAAGAAGAGCAGCAAGTCTTTCTCCGGCTCGGCGGGGAACTTGTGGCGTTTGGCGGCGCGCTCCTCCTCGGCGCGCTTGATCGCGCGACCATCCGGCCCCAGCAGGTCCTCGAAGGTGTCGGGAGCCTCGGCGCCATCAGCACGCTCCGCTTTCTCCTTGTTCGCCGCTTTCCCTTGCGCGGCGGCCTGCGCGCGCTTCAACTGAAAGTTGGGATCGATATGCTCGTCGATAGCCAGCACCGCGTCCAGGAAGCGCTCGACTTTCGCGGTCCCATGCTCGAACTCGTACTTGCGGATGCGGTCGGCGTTGACGCTGACCTTATCAATCATGTTCGGCGGCGTGTGCTTGAAGTAGATATTGTTCTTGAACATGTCGGTGTGGCCGAGCACATGCGCGACGACGACCTTGTTCTGCAAGATATCGTTCTGCTCCATGAGGAAGGCGTACGAGGGGTTGGTATTGACGACCAGCTCGTAGATCTTGCTCAGGCCGTAGTCGTACTCAGTCTTCATGCGGTAGTACGCCTTGCCGCGCGACCAGTGGCTAAAGCGCCCCGGCAGGCCATACGAGCCGAACTCGTACATGATCGTCGCCGGGACCAGCTCGAAGTTGACTGGATAGGGATCGAGGCCCATGCGGCGCGCGATCCCCCAGATCTTCTCGATGGCGTTCTCAAGGTCCGCGACATAGGCGGCGTCGGTGTTGGGGTCACTCATTTGCTCAAGCGCCTCCTGAATCGCGTGGCGTCGGGGATAGTTAGGGTGTGGCTGGCTCCATATCGCGCGTGGCAAAGAAGCGGCGCAGCGCCGGATACACCTCGGAGCGGTCGGAGATCGTCACCGCCATGAACTTGGGGTCCTCGATCTTGTTGTAGGCGGACATCAGTGTGCTCGACGAGCGGTAGTGTCCCTCGCGGATCTCGCCGTAGCCGAAGATGTTGCATAGCCGCATCAACTGCTCGACCAGCGCGACGCAGCGCTCGTTATCCCAGGGCAGGTTGTCTCCGTCGGAGAAGTGGAAGGGATAGATGTTCCAGTCCTCTGGGTTGAAGCGCTCCTTGATGATCTGCAGCGCCAGCTCGTAGGCGGATGAGACCTGCGTGCCGCCGCTCTCGCCATGGGTGAAGAACTCCTCTTCGGTGACTTCCTTCGCCTCGGTGTGGTGGCTGATAAAGACGATCTTGACGTTGTTGTACTTCGTCTTCAGGAAACGCACCATCCAGAAGTAGAAGCTGCGCGCGATGTATTTCTCGAACTCGCCCATCGACCCCGAAACATCCATCATGGCGATGACGACAGCGTTGGACTGGTACTTGATCGTCGGCTCCCAGGTCTTGAAGCGCAGGTCCTCATTCCTTATGTCGCCGAAGTGCGGGTCGCCCTTGGCGGCGTTGCGCTTGATGTTCTCCATGATCGTGCGCCGCTTGTCGAGGTTCGCCAGCGGGCCAACCTTGCGCACGTCGGTGAAGCGCACCGCCTCACTCTCCATCTCAGCCAGCTTCTTCTCCTCGAGGTTGGGCAGCCCCAGGTCCTCGAAGATCATTGCGGCTAGCTCGTCGAGCGTGATCTCCGCCTCGTAATAGTCCGACCCTGGCTCCTCACCGGCCTCGCCGCGCCGCCCACGCCCCGGACGGGGATCGCGCGCGATCACGTCGCCTACCTGGCTTTCGCCGTCGCCCTGGCCGGAGTGCTGCTGCTTGTTGAAGTCGTAGCGGAAGCGATACTCCTCCAGCGAGCGGATCGGCACCTTGAGCACGCGCTTGCCGTCCGAGAGGATGATACTCTCCTCGCTGACGATGTTCGCCAGGTTCTTCTTGATCGCCTCTTTGATCTTCTGCTTGTGCCGCTCCTGATCGATCTGCCCCTTGCGGTGCAGCGACCAATCGTGCTGCGAGACCGTGGATATATCTGGCATGCGCCGCCTCTTCCAATGGAAATGGGCGACCTGTTGGGCGCGCCCACGTCTCCCTGAACGCGCCCGGCAAGGTTACCGGTTGAGCAACGACCCGACGTAGCGCAGCAGCTCGTTAGCGCAGTGCGTGCAGTAGCCGTGATCGGAGATGAGGCGGCTGATGACCTCATTCGAGCGCTTGAGCTGCTCCGGATCCGGCGTCTTGGCCGAGGTCGTGATCTTCACCACGTCGCGCAGGTCGGCGAAGAGCTTCTTCTCGATCGCCTCCTTGAGCCGCTCGTGGCTGGTGTAGTCGAAGGTCTGCCCGCGCCGCGCCAGCGACGAGATGCGGATAAGGATCTCCTCGCGGAACGTCTTCTTGGCGTTCTCGGTGATGCCGATCTGCTCCTCGATCGAGCGCATCAACTGCTCGTCGGGGTCCAGATCCTCCTCGGTGATCGGGTCCTTGACCTTGGTTTTGTTGCAGTACGCCTCGACATTGTCGAGATAGTTGTTGAGCAGCCCCTTCGCCGACTCCTCGAAGGAGTAGACAAACGCGCGCTGCACCTCGATGCGCGCCATCTCGTCGTACTCTTTGCGCGCCTCCGCGATGAAGTTCAGATACTGCTCGCGCTGGTCGCGCGTGATGCTCGTGTGCTGATCCAGCCCATCGCGCAGCGCCCGCAGCGCGTCAATCGGCGTGATGCAGGTCACCTTGTCGCGCACCAGCGCGCTGGAGAGCCGGTTGATGACATAGCGCGGCGAGATGCCATCCATCCCCTCGCGCGTGGTCTGCTCCTGCAGCTCCTTGACGTCCTTCTGCTTCATATCGTCGAGGTCTTCGCCGTCGTAGAGCTTGAGCTTCTTCATCAGGTCCACGCCGGCCTTGTGCGACTCCTCCAGGCGAGTCAGCACGGCGAAGATACTGGCGACACGTAGCGTGTGCGGCGCGATATGCACGTCTTTGAGCGCGCTCTGGCCAAGCAGCTTCTGGTAGATCTTGACCTCGTCGCTGACGCGCAGGTTGTAGGGCACCTTTACGAGAATGATGCGATCCTGCAGCGCCTCCGACTTGCGATTGCCGACGAACGACGCGTACTCGTGCTCGTTGGTATGGCTGACCACCACCTCATCGGCGTAGATCATCGAGAAGCGTCCGGTCTTGATATTCTGCTCCTGCGAGAGCGTCAGCAGGACATAGAGGAACTTCTCATCCGACTTCAAGATTTCGACGAACTCCATGATGCCACGGTTGGCGATGTTCAACTCGCCGTCGAAGCGATAGGCGCGCGGGTCACTCTCGGCTCCCACCTCGCCGATGGTGGCCAGGTCGATGCCGCCGACCAACTCGGCAATGTCCTGCGTCTTGGGGTCTGAGGGAGTGAAGGTGCCGATGCCGAGGCGGTTCGCCTCGCTGAACGCCAGCCGGACCACCGGCACGGACTCGATCTTGCCGCCGTATTTGTTCTCCAGCAGCCAGCGGCACTTCGGGCACAGCTCGCCCTCGATGTAGAGGCCGAACTCCTGCTCGATGTCTGGCCGCAATTCGGGCGGGATCAGGTGCAGCGGCTCCTCATGCATCGGGCATTCTTTAATCGCGTAGACCGCGCCTGCGTCCGAGCGTGTATACGCCTCCAGGCCCTTCTTGAGCAGCGTGACGATGCTCGACTTGCCGCCGCCTACGGGACCCATCAGCAACAGGATGCGCTTACGCACCTCGAGCCGCTGCGCGCCGGATCGAAAATATTCGACGATTTGCTGCAGGGGCTTTTCCAGGCCAAAGATCTCGTCCTCGAAGAACTTGTGCTCGATCTCGCCCTGGGGGCCCGTCTCGGTTCCCGCCGCCATGATCATGCTATAAATGCGCTCGTGGGAAAGCTGCGCGACCGACGGCTGCCGGCTGGCAATCTCGAAATACTGGGCGAACGTACCCTCCCACACCAGCGCGCGCGCACGTTCGCGGTACTCTTCCATCCGCTTGACCAGATCCATGGTGTCCCTCGTTTTCCCGAGGTCCCCCGAACGAATGATGCGCCACCCGCGTTGGCGTCATTTCGGCAGGCTCCTCGTGTTACGGCGCCGCCCCTCCGCTCTGCGCCGCTTGCAACTCTCATCCACGACGGGTCGATTCATAATTCCAAAAGAAGACACCGCCAGCGGCGCCAGATGAATGAACGTGTGCGGCGCCGCAACGCCTGGGGCGTGGGGAGAAATGACTTTGCCCACTGTCCCTGGCCGGATACCTGCCCTACGAGTATGTACGTCGGTGGGTCGGAAAAAGGAGTACAAACAGCTACTCCAAGGTCACGCTTGGTCGAAACTGATCGAACTCGGTCAAGTCTGGCAAACCTGGCGGCGCTTCCGGTGCGACACGCCAACCGCGATGAGGACGCGGCTTTCTTGAGGACATCACAGGACGTCACAGGACATGAGGGAACAGCAGCGGCGACGAGTGAGGGCGAAGCGCTCGACTCGTGTCAGAGGCGGTATCAGTAACCAGACGCCAGCGGCTCACCGGCCCCGCGAAATAGTCGCAAGGCATGCCATCGGTGTGGAGTCTGGCAAAGAGGAGTAAACGTGGGCTCGCACGCAATGTGCGCGATGCGAAGAATGCGAGCGGACGCGACCCTCCGCCTGACCAGCGGAGTGAGGTGGACGCCGAAGCGTCGCCGCCAGGGGTCGACATTGGCCCGCATGTGGCTCTTCCAGGCGTCCCAATTCGCTTCCTACGGTAACGTATTCACTTGGACGACGCGCTTCGCCGGTGGTCAAGCGCCCTCTATTCTGCATCGCCTAATAGCGCTACGCCATAGATGGGACATGATCGCCCGCGACGATGATGCGCCTCATGAATCCGTCATGCGCTGCTGGAGGCTCTGTCCAGCGTGGGATGAAATGAGGTCATTTCCGCGTTCGTAACGGAGATCATACCACAGCCGTATCGCCCCGTCAAAGTTCAGGACGAGGCAGGCCACTCGACGTAACACATCTGTTCGTAGCTCCCTCATTTGACCAAATTTGACCACACGCCGCCAATCGAGTAGATTGTTGCGGGATATACAACCAGATACACACTTCGTGGCGAGACGTTGCGCCTCTGCCACGTTACGACCAAAAGTGGCAGCGAGGCTGGATGGAGATGGAACAGGGCGACCTTATCAACCTGCTGGAGAACTTGCTTGGTCCGGCAGCCGCAGGCGTCGCGGCGCCACATCAGGCCAGCGCTTATCATGACGACGAGGCGCCCGAATCCTACTTTGACGCCGACAACGATCAGAACCTGTCGGGCGCGCCGCATCCCAGCATGACGGGTCTGCTCTCCGCTGTCATGCCAATCGGCATCGTCATCGTCGAGAGCTCCTCAGGCACTGTCGTCCGCGTCAACAAGATGCTGCTACGTATGCTCGGCGTAAAAGCGCCGGTCGAGAGCATGCAGGGCAGGCCACTAGACGCCATAGCGCCAGCGCTCGGCGCGCCGGACCTCATCGCCGCGCTCAACCAGGTCGCCGTCACCGGTATCGTCTCCTCCGCGATCCTCAGCGATGGCAGCGTCTCATCCACTGGCGAGCAAATCTACCGTCGCTGGACGATCAGCCCGTTGCGCCAGGGATCGCGTTCGTATGAGACGCTGCTCGTCACCGTACTGGATGTCACTGAGCAAGTGGTGACACGCAGGCGCATGGAAGAGGCAGTCGCCGCCGCGCAGGAGCAGGCGCGTCGCCTTCAGGAACATTCGAGCTTCATGCAGGAGCGCATCCGCCAGGTCGAGGGACAGGCCGCGGCGCGACTCCAGCAGGCGATCAATCAGCACGAAGATCGTGTCCGCGCCGCCGCTGCACAGACGGGACAGTCGCTCGACCAGCTACGCCAACTTGAACAGCAACTCCGCCTGACGCCGGACCAAAAACAGGCGCTGGAGTCAGCGGTGCTGCTGGCGAACGATGGCGCGCGCGCCCAGCTGGAGCAGAGCCAGCGCGAGCTTGAAGAGGCGCGGCGAGAGATTGAGCGATTGCGGCGCGACGAAGGCCCCGGCGCCAGGAATAGTGGTGGACCTTCAACCATCGCCGGCGCGCTCGCCGCAGTTGTGCGCGATCTTACCGCCGACCCAACTCCGGCGTTTGACCGCGCCGCGCGAACCATCGCCGAGGCGATGGGCGACACCTGTGGCGTCTTCCTCGCTAACGAAGAGGGATGGCTGGCGCCTGCCGCCTTTTATCATCCCGAGCCGCAGATCGCTAGCCAGTTCACCTCATTCTACACGCAGCATCCGCTCCAGCCCGGCGAAGGACTGGTGGGACAGGCCGTGCGCCAGGGCATTGGCGTGGCGCGTGAATCGGTGAGCGCGGCGGAGATGACACATATCCTGCCGGGGCTAGTCGAAGGCGCCCAGGCGCTCGGCGTCATATCCGCGGTGTGCGCGCCACTGCGTGGGACGCTGGAGCCGTTTGGCGCGCTCCTCGTCCTCTCGACCCGACGCGCCAACGGCGGCAGTGATCGCGTCATGGATGAAACCACACTCGGCGCGCTCAACCTCTTCGCCGCCGCGATTGCGCTCGCGGCGCAGAACGCCAGATCCGCCAAGGAGATCAGCGCGTCGGACGCTCAACGGGAGGCGGTTTTCGCCGGGATGACCGATGGCGTTGCAGTCTATGACCGACTCGGGCGTTTGCGTCATGTCAACGCGGTCGCCGAGAAGCTCCTGACACCCCCTCCTGGCGCGACAGGCGCCGCGCGGCCCATGCTGCAAGGCTTTCTGGACGAACGCGGCAGCCAACTCTCCGGCGCCAATCTGCCCTGGATGCGCGTCCTGCGCGGAGAAGGGTCTCAGGGCGCGGTGGAGCGCGTGATCGTGTCTTGGGAAAACGGCGCGCAGCGTCCGCTCCTGCTCAAAGCGTTGCCCGCACGCGACGCCTCAGGCGCAATATCACACGCCGTGGTTATCCTGCACGCCGATCAGTCCCAGCCCGCGAGCGGCGCGAATGACGCTTCACACGGCGCGACCGCGCAGCCAGCGAGCGGGGCCAGTGACGCCAGAGCGATCTGCGAACGTGTCGCACGCGCTTACGGCTCCGCCAAGAAACGTAGGATAGATGTGCGTCTGCCACAGCGCGCCGTCATGCTTGCCGCGTCTGAGGCCGATATCGAGCGCGCCGTCGCCTCGCTCATCGAAGCGGCGGGGGTTGCCTTTCCGATCAACGCGCCATTACAGATGAGTTTGGTCATCGAACCAGCCGAAACCGCGACCTCACGCCCTCGTCGCTATTCGGCTGGTCCTGTGCCCGAACATGGAGAACCTGGACTAAACAGGTACGTCGCCACCATCCAACTGACTGGCGCACAGCCCGGCGCGACAATACCTGCCGCCGCGCCCTATCTAGAGCAGACTCGCATACGCGCCTCCGCTTTCGGCGGGACGGCGTGGGTCCACGACGACGGCGGTCGAGAGACCCTCTTTCTCCTACGCGCGCCACTGGCGTCGGTATGAGAGCGTTCGTCGGGAGGAAGCGCCACCCTAGCGCCGTGCTATACTGGTGTGCGGCGCGGCGATGCGCCCTATGGCGATGCGCCCTGTGATGTGAGAAAGTCATCCTCGTGACTGCTGCCCCTCAGCGCGACCGGCTGGCGCGACTCGTCGGCCAGTTCGCCGGAAAACGTCTGCTGGTTGTCGGCGACATGGTGGCCGATGAATATATCCTTGGCGCTCCGTTGAAGGTCTCGCGCGAGGCTCCCGTCCTTGTGCTCGGCCAGCGCGACGCCTTCACCGTTCCTGGCGGAGCCACCAACCCTGGAGTGAACGCCAGGACGCTTGGCGCCGACGTGTATCTCTCTGGAGTGATCGGCGACGACGCGTCCGGCCATCGCCTGCTCGAAAAGCTCCACGAGTATGGCGCGTATACGGAGGGCCTGTTCTGCGCGCCTGGACGTCCTACCTACACGAAGACGCGTGTCATCGCCGGTGACCGCCAGTTACGCCAGCAGCAGATCGTGCGTGTTGACCTTGTCAGCGACGACAACTTGAGCGTCGAGGTGACGGAGCGTATGCAGGCGTACATCGGTGAGACCCTGCCAGAGGTTGACGCCGTCATCCTCTCTGACTACGAGAACGGCGTCATTAGCCCGGCGATCATCGGAACCGTCCTGCCACTGGCGCGCAAGCTGGGAAAGATCGTCGTCGTGGATTCTCATGGCGATCTAGCCCGCTTCAAAGGCGTGACAGCGCTGACACCCAATCAGCCGGAGGCTGAAGCGACCCTTGGCGAATCCGTGACCAACATGGAGAGCCTGGAGCGCGCAGGCGAGCGCCTCCTGCAGATGACTGAGTCCGAAGGCGTGCTGATCACACGCGGCAGCGAGGGAATGAGCCTCTTCGAGCGCGGGCGCGCTCCGGTCCATCTTCCTGTCGCCGACCTGACCAGGGGAACCGAGATCTTCGACCCGACCGGCGCAGGTGACACTGTTGCCGCGACCTTTACCCTCGCCCTCACCGCCGGAGCAGCTATGGCGGACGCGGCGGCGCTTGCCAATATCGCGGCGGGACTGGTCGTGCGTCGCCTCGGCTGCGCCACCAACACTCCGGAAGAGCTGCTTGCCGCCATCAAGGCGTCGGCGCCTGATTAAAAGAAGAAGCGGTCAGATGGGCGTGGTCCTGGATGAAAGCGCCGCAATAGAGACGATCACAGAGCGGCGGGCGCAAGGAGCGCGCGTGGTGTTCACCAATGGTATCTTCGACCTGCTGCACCTCGGCCATGTGCGCTATCTGCGCGAAGCGCGCGATCTGGGCGACCTGCTGATCGTCGCCGTTAACTCCGACGCCTCGACGCGCCGCCTCAAAGGTCCAACACGCCCAATTATCGGCGAAGACGAGCGCGCCGAGACGCTCGCGGCGCTCGCCGCCGTTGACTACGTGACGATCTTCGCCAACGCAACCGCCGAGCGGCTTGTGCGCCTGCTGCGTCCCGATATCTACGTCAAGGGCGCCGATTATGCGGGAACTGACGCTACGCGCGACCAGACTCTGCTCCTGACGCCCGAGGAGTTGAAGCGAGTTGTCGCCGGTCAGGCGATTGACCATGCAGGCCTCACCGGACTTGCAGAGCGCCTGCCAGAAGCGCGCGCCGTCGCCGAATATGGCGGATCGCTCGCCCTCATCACCTATCTTCCCGGCCACTCGACCAGCGAGTTGATCGCGCGAATCGTTCGCTCCGCCCAGCAGGAATCTGAGTAAGGTTGAATATCCGTTGTGGCCGTTGGCGCGTCTTGTGACCTTGGTCCCATTGCTTTGCGCTCCGGCGCTACAGAGCCACGAGCGGCGCGCCTCGTGGTCCTCTATTAGCGACCGACGGGCTGCTCCGCCAGCGCGGAAACCTCGCGTGCGATGGTCGCCAGATCATCGTCGCTGAGCGCCGGGTGAATCGGCAGACAGAGCGCCTCGCGCGCGGCCTGCTCGGCGACCGGCAGGCTGAGGGTGAAACCCATCTCCTGATAGACTGGCTGCTGATGAATCGGACGCGGGTAGTGAACGCCCGTCCCTACGCCACGCTCGTTGAGCGCGCGCGCGAAGGCGTCACGGTCGCCGGGGACGCGGATCGTGTACTGATGGTACACGTGCTTGTGGCCTGGCAGGACGGCTGGCGTCTTGACCACCCCGGCCAGCCGCTCGTTCAGAAACGCCGCGTTGGCGATGCGCTTCTCCGTAAAGCCGGCAAGCTTGCCGAGCTGGACGACGCCCATCGCGCCTTGCATATCCGTCATGCGCAGGTTGTAGCCGAGCGCGATGTGATTGTAGCGCTCCTTCTGACCATGGCTGCGCAGCAGACGAAGCTTCTCGGCGATGGCCGGATCATTGGTCGTGATCGCGCCGCCCTCGCCGGTCGTGATGTTCTTCGTCGGGTAGAACGAGAACGCGCCAGTTCCGAAACTCCCAACCGGCTTCTCACGAATCGCGGCGGCGTGCGCCTGGCAGGCGTCCTCGATGATCGCCAGATTGTGCGCCTGCGCCAGCGGGACGAAGCGGTCCATGTCGGCGGGATTGCCATACAGATGCACTGGCATGATCGCCTTCGTGCGTGGCGTGATGGCGCGCTCGACCAGTTGCGGATCGAGGTTATAGGTGTCAGGGTCAATATCGACGAAGACGGGCGTCGCGCCGACGAGCAGGATGGTATTGCCCGTGGCGGCGAAGCTGAAGGGCGAGGTGATCACCTCGTCGCCTGGACCGATCCCATGCGCCAGCAACGCCAGATGCAGCGCGGCGGTGCCAGACGAGACGGCGATGGCCTCACGAACCCCGCAGACCTCGGCGAAGCCACGCTCGAAGGCGGCGACCTGCTCGCCCTGCGCCAGCATACCCGAGCGCATGACGCCGAGGACGGCGGCCTCTTCCTCTGGTCCGATCTGTGGTCGTGCGATGGGAATCACGAAGGGCGCTCCTATAGTTATGTGAGTATGATGACGAAGAAGTGGCTTCTCGCGCGGTCGGCGCAAGGCCCACCCGATTATAGTGGGCGCCTCGTGACCCGTCAACAATGGGGAGCAGGTACGGGACGAAGGCGCCGGATAGTCCTGCTCAGGTTCGCGCGCCGCATGCCTGGCCGGGAATCCATGGTATGATCGTTCCGCCTTCGCGAACGCGAGGAACACGGTTTGTTCCCGTGATAGAGCTGTTGAAGATCAGGGTACGCGCTATGGCGACCGAAGAGACCTATCACAATTCACTCTCCGCGGACGCTGCCCGTGCGAACGACTTGCGCGAGCAGGAGCTTATCGCAGATCCCACCTCGCCGCCGCTGGCGCCGAGCGAGCCAGAACAGGGCGCGACGACGGCAAGGGTCGCCAGCGCTGGCATCGTGCAAAGCTTCGGCAAGCTCGTGGGCTACGCATCGGGCATCCTGACTCTCGCCCTTACCGCGCGGCTGCTCACGACGGGCCTGTTTGGCGACTACACGATTGCCCTGGTCTACCTTATGTTCGTCTATGTCCTCGCCGATATTGGCATCACGATGATCGCCGTGCGCGAAGGCTCCCAGTCTCCCGAACGCCTGTCTGACGTCTATCACACCGCCTTTACCCTGAAGACGATCGCCGCAACCATTGTCTATGCCGCCTCCTTTGCGGTGGTCTTTTTCCTACCCTATTCCCAGGAAGCGAAAATTGGCACGGTCATTCTCGGCGTCACGATGCTGTGCGCGTCTATTGGAAGCGGCTTCGAGATCATCTTTCAGGTCAAGCTGCGTATGGGTATCCCAACGTACGCGGACATTGTCAGTAAACTCTTCTTGTTAGCAGCCACAGCCGCAATCTTCGCGCTGAACATGCGCTACAGGCTGGATAATCTCACCCTCTTCTATGCCATCGTCGGCGCTGTCGCCGCGTCAAATCTCATTGGCGTCGTCGGCCGCTGGTGGGGAGCGAACCGAATTATCCCGATGCGCTTGCGGCTGAATCCAGAGCTGACTCAGACACTGCTTCGCCTGGCGGCTCCAACTTTTGTCTTTGGCATCCTCGGCATGATTCACTACAAGGCCGACGCATTCATTCTTGGTCTCCTGCGCCCGAACACCGATGTCGCCATCTACGGCGTCGCCTATCGCATGGTCGACTTCATGCTGCTCTTCTTCAACGTCTTCATCATCTCGGTGTTCCCTGTGCTCTCCGCCTATTCCCTGGCGGACGGCGCGAAGTATCGCCAGGCGGCGCGGCGTGTGGTGGACGCAACGCTGGCGCTCTCCGTCCCGGCGACGGTCGGCGCTATTCTGCTGGCGCCGGAGATCGTCGCCATCGTCGGTGGCGCCAACTACGCCGCCGCCGCGCTGCCAATGCAGATACTGGCGCTGGCCGTGATTTTGACGGGCGTGCTGCAGGTGTACAACTACATGATCATCGCGCAAAACGGCCAGCGCAGCCTGGTCTGGATCACTATCATCCTCGTCATCGCCAATGTCGGGCTGAACCTCTACTTCGTGCCGATCTATTCCTACATAGCCTCGGCGGTCATCACCGTCGCCACGACGGGATTGGGCATGCTGCTGGCGATCATCGTGTCGTCACGCAGGCAGCGCGTCGGGCCATCCTGGTTGAACTTCCTTAAAGTCGTCGGCGCGGCCACTGCAATGGCTATTGTGATCGAGGCGCTGCGATTCTTCATCTTCCCGAGGATCACTCTCGTGGGGACGCTCATCATGGTCGCAGCGGGCGTTGCCGTCTATGGAGGCATCCTGCTCGCCATTGGCGGTGTTGATGACGGCGTCATGCTGCTGCTGCGGCGGCGTCTGGGGCGGCTGACTGGTCGCGCGGCATAGGGCAATCTCAGCCGCACTCGGCCATACTTCAGGTCGCGCGCGGACGTTGCCTGGCGGGTTATACTACTACACGCGTGTCCGGCGGTGTGGCCCGGATGCGAAGTTGTCACTGCGGCTCACGTTCCAGCGCTGGGAGGCTGTCTCATGTCTGTCCGCGACCTCAAGCCAGAATACTTCACTATCGAGATGGATGGCGCCGTCTGCGTGCTGCGCCTCAACCGTCCGCCAGCCAACGCGCACAACTTCGCGATGATCCGCGAGTTGGAAGGCATCGTCACCGAGATCCGCTACGACAACGACGTGCGCGCCGTCGTGCTGGGCAGCGCGAACTCCAAGTTCTTCTCCGCCGGCGCCGATATCGACGAGATCCGCGAGAAGCCCGCCGAGTACATTGGCCTGTTGAGCCAGACCAGCAAAGAGATGATGATGAAGGTGCGCGCGACGCCCAAGGTCTACGTCGCGGCGGTCAACGGCCACTGCATGGGCGGCGGGCTGGAGCTGGCGCTCTGCTGCGATGTGCGCTACGCGGGCAAGGGCAACTGGAAGGTCGGCCTGCCAGAAGTGAACCTGGGCCTGATCCCCGGCGAGGGTGGCACACAGTTCGCCGGGCGCATCATGGGGCCATCGCGCGCGCTGATGTACATGGTGACCGGCGAGGCGTTCGGGCCGGAGAAGGCGACTGAGCTGGGTCTCTTCGACGAGCTGGTGGAGGCCGATGAGGTTGAGTCGAAGGCGCTGGCGTTCGCGCACAAGTGCGCCGACGGCCCGGCCAAGGCGATCGGCTTCATGAAGCTGGCGCTGACCGAGGGGCTGGACCTGCCGCTGTATGAAGCGTTCGCCTATGAGCGCCACCTGCAAAACCAGCTCTTCGACACGCCGGACTCCAAAGAGGGCGTCGCTGCCTTCACCGAGAAGCGCGCGCCCAAGTGGGGCCAGAAGAAGTAGCTGGAGAACCTACCCCCTTTCCTTCTTTCTTAGGGAAGGGGGAGCCTCATAGCGACCATGGTGGCCGCCTATTACCCTCCCTTTTAGTGGAGGGGGCGGGGGAGAGGTTCTGCCCGTTCTCAATGCGTTCGCTGAGGCAGACGCGACTCGCCGACACTCGCCGTACCCACGTGTGTGGCCAGGAACTCTTCCCACGTCTGCCGCCCCACGGCGCGCTCGGGAGTCAGGTTGGCTCCTGCCCGGATGGCGCGGGCGGCCCTGCCTGGCGCCCAGACAGGAATCATTGGACGGCGCTTGCCGACAGCTCGCAGGTACGCGCGCAGTATCTCGTCCATCCCGTACACGCGTGGCCCGCCGATGTCAGGAACCAGGCCAGCGGGCGCGCTAAGCGCAAGCTCCACGAGCCTCGTCGCCACCTCTTCGGCGGCGACTGGCTGGAAGCGGAATCCGGACAGGACCGGCAGCACAGGCAGTTTGGCCAAGAATTGCGAAGTCAGCAAGAATAGCTCGTGGAACTGGGTGGCGCGCAGCGTCGTCCACGGCAGACCGGAATCAGCTACCACGCGCTCGGCGGCGCGCTTGGACGCAAAGTAGCCGAACATCGCGCGATCAATGCCGCTGACGACAGGGACGCGATCAGCCCCGACAACCGAGATATAGACTAGATGCGGCTTCCCGACCTTCGAGGCCGCCCGGACCAGGTTCAGAGTCTTTACGTCGTCGTTTTTCTGGCTGCCCGCCAGGTGGACGATCCCCTCGACCCCCTCCACAGCGGCCTCGACCCCCTCGCGCGTGGTCAGGTCGCTGGCCACATACTCAATCCCATCCGCAGCGGCGCGGCTGTGCCTGCTGAGGACGCGCACATCGCAGCCAGCGTCGCGTAACTGTGGGACGACGTGGCTCCCCAGTGTGCCCGTGCCGCCAGTAACTAGAATGTGTCGCATGCTATTTCCTCTCCTGCTTCTCTTTGTCTTTGCGCGTCTCTGTTTCGAGGCGCGTACAGGAGACGAGATAGCCATGTGTGGATGTGACACCCCTCCGTGTTCTCCGTTCTCACCTGGCCTACAATACGTACGAGAGGAGGAACGTGAGCGATGGAAGGAACCATGAGCAAGGAAACGAAAGGGGAAGAGTTCGAGCGCTATCGCACGCTGCTCTTCTCCATCGCCTATCGCATGACCGGCAGCGCCAGCGACGCCGAGGACCTCGTGCAGGAGACCTGGCTGCGCTATCAGGCGGGCGCCGAGCAGGAAATCGTCTCACTGAAGGCCTATCTCACCACGATCGTCACCCGGCTGGCGCTGGATTATCTGAAGTCGGCGCGCGTCGCCCGCGAGCAGTATTTCGGGACCTGGCTGCCTGAGCCAATCCTTACCGCGGAGGACGGCGGGGCAATCCTTGAACGACAAGAAGCGCTTTCGCTGGCGTTCCTGCGCCTGCTGGAGACGCTCAGCCCGCCGGAGCGCGCCGTCTTTCTTCTGCATGAAGTGTTTGAGTACCCATTTAGCGATATCGCGCAAATGCTGGAAAAAAGCCCGGCCAATTGCCGCCAGACCTTTCACAGGGCCAAACAGGCTTTGGAAGATAAACACGCGCGTTTCCACCCGGAGCCGGAGCGCCAGCGCCAACTGCTGCTGGGTTTTCTTTCCGCCAGTCAGGCCGGGAACATGGACGCGCTGACGAGCCTCCTGGCGCAGGACGCCATCACCTGGGCGGACGGCGGCGGCAAGGTCCAATCCGTCCCCAGGCCGATCTATGGCCAGCAGGCAGTGGCGCGTTTCTGGCTCAGCGTAGCGCGCCGGTCTCCACGACCGCTGACCTATACGCTGGACGAGGTCAATGGCGCGCCAGCCCTTCTGGCCTGGGATGAGGGCGCGCTGGCCGTGGTCATTAGCGTGACGCCGAGCGACACCGGCATTCAGGAGGTCTATGCGCTGCTGAACCCCGAAAAGCTGGCGCATATGCAACGTCAGCTCGCCGCGCGTCAGAACTAGGCGTGCAGCGTACGTTCTATCTCCCGAGGGCAAAGAGTCTCGACCCGTATCCAGCATTGGCATAGTTGCCCAGAACAAAGAGGCGTCCACCGTCGCCAAGCAGTTGACCGATCCGGAAGGACGGATCGTTATTCTGTAACTGGCGCGCCACCTGACCGGAGCGCAGATCCATCATGGTCAGCCAGTAGTGCCGGTCTGACGGCGAAGGATACGCTCGATCAATGGTCTCCGACGCCACGTAGACCGCATCGGAACTCAACGCCAGCGCCTCCCCATTATGTCCTGGCAGTTGCTTGCTCCACATTTGCTGGTGGGTATGGAGGTTATAGGCCACGAGTTTGCTCGTGACCGGTGTGATCAGCGTGCTGCCGTTGAGCTC
This sequence comes from Ktedonobacterales bacterium, assembly GCA_036265775.1. Classification (GTDB taxonomy): domain Bacteria; phylum Chloroflexota; class Ktedonobacteria; order Ktedonobacterales; family JADMIN01; genus DASWAC01. The sequence goes on from DATAOM010000108.1 coordinate 17,443, forward strand.
GAGCGCGAGCATATACGGCGTTCCCCCAACGTTCGCGAAGACTGGAGCAGGAGGAAAAAGCTCACCTCCATGCTCTCCTCCGTTCAGAGAGACTTGCCAGAGGAGATCTCCGCGCCCTCCTTGATAGGCAACGAGCTTTCGCCCTGAGAGGACATACAGCGTCCCCTCATCCAGAAATGGGATTGGGGCGAAAGTGTTGGGAAATGGGGTGTCAGGGATCTGTGTGGCGCGCCACACCTGCTGACCGGCGCTTGTGTCAAAGGCTGTAATCTGGCCGTCCGCGGCGCAGACGTAGATCAGACCGTCTCCAGGGGCCAGATGGCTGCTGCGCATCGGGGTCTGAACGCTCCACACCCGCTTCCCAGTGGTCGCATCCACGGCAATGAGCGTTTGATAGGCCCCAACAAAGAGCAAGCCATTCGCAAAAGTCATCTCACCATCAACGATATATTCCGCGTCGTTCGTGCGGTCAACGACCTGCGTACACCAGCGCACCGCGCCGTTTTGCGTATTCAAGGCGCAGACATGAAAGGAAAGCGCGAAGTAGACCGTCTCGTTGACCACCAGCGGTCTGGCCGCAACATCCGGAAGCTCAGGCGCTTCAAACCGCCAGAGCCGTCGCCCGCTGGGAGCGTCTAGGGCGTCCAGGACGCTCAGTGTCCCTCCGCGCAGCGTTGGAGTGATGTTTCCCGCGTTGTTCCCAGCGCCGACCTTGCTCTCGTTGCTGTCATAACTGACATACACAATGCCCTGCGCGCTGGTGAGAGCCGTTGAAAGGACAATATCAGGCTGATACGCCCAGAGCGGGTGGATCTGGTTCGCCGATTGTAGATCAATTGCTTCTCCCGACCCTTGCTGAGGCTCTTGGGTGAAGATGCTGGAAGAGGGTGGCGGGTCGCCACACGCCACAACGCCAAGGAGCGCCATGATACTAACGCATATAAGAGCGAGATGGCGGCGCTGAGAAATCTTCCGCATGCGCTTTCTCCTGCGAAACCTGAAGATCCAGTCCCAAGCGGTGTAGCCTGCCTGACAGATAGGAATGCGCGCCACAGCTCTACCATCTCGGTCGCGTAGAACGCCGCAGGAAATCGGCGATTTCCTGGAGCCTGTGCGCCACCGAACGACAATGGCCCAGGCGAATTGGAATTGAGCGCCTCGTAGGTTCTACGTCGTTCGAACGAAACTGCTCACAACCTACAGAAGCCGTCCGCCGTACATAAATGTGTAGATTGGTGAAAGCGATCTACGCGATTGCTACGCAATCGACGGGCGAAGTCGCTGGACAACCGGGTCCGTGGCGAGGTATAATTCTGTAGGTGGAGCTTATGGATATACAAAATTCGCCCGAGGACCGGAGCAACGATCGAGGCAACGACTGGCGAATTACCTACCACTTCGTCTGGCAGCCCATGCGCGCCAAGGCGTGCTTGACCGGCGAGGTGGCGGAGCGGCTACGGGCCCTCCTCGAGGAGCGCGCCGGCCAGTTGCAGTTCCAGCCACGGGCGCTTGTGATTCTGCCAGACCGTGTGTATCTGGCCGCCGACGCGCCGCCGACACTGTCGCCGCACAGCATCGTCTGTCAGGTGAAAGCGTTGACCTCGCGGGCGCTGCGCAACGAGTTTCCAGAGTTGACACGCATCCCGACGCTGTGGACCAGAGCCTATCTGGTCGTGGCGGGGGAGACGATCTCACCAGAGGAGGTGTTACAACGATTCGAATCGCTGTTGCCGCCGCGCAAGCCGCGAGGCCGACCGCCGCGCAAACCGCCCGAGATCGTCTGAGCCGTCCGATGACAGGCGCTGGACACGGGCAGAATCACCACCACGACTTCGCCACAAGGAGATATCAATAGATGTACAAGTGTGAACGCTGCAAGGAGAACGACGCGCGGGTCCGCCTGGACTCCATCGTCAACGGCAAGCGCGAGTCCCATTACTTCTGCCGCGAGTGCGCCGAACAGATCATGGGCGGCGAGCTGAGCGCCGCGACCCCTGGAACTCCTGACGCCAACAGCCCGTTCGGCGGCCTCTTCGGCTCGCTCTTCAATGGCGCTCCTGGTACACCGGGCGCGTCGGGTGGGCAGCCGATGGGCTTCCGTGGTGGGCAGACCGCGACGGCGCAGCGCGCGCCGGATAAGCACAGCAAGACCCCAACCCTCGACCAGTATGGGCGCGACCTGACAGCCGAGGCGCGTGAGGGCAAGCTCGATCCCGCCGCCGGGCGCGACCGCGAGATCCGCCGCGTATTGACGGTGCTGGGTCGCCGCCAGAAGAACAATCCGGTGCTGATCGGCGAGCCGGGCGTCGGCAAGACGGCCATCGTCGAGGGCATCGCGCGTAAGGTCGTTGAAGGCAACGTCCCCGCGAACCTGCGCAACGTGCGCATCGTGACGCTCAGCATGGGCGGCATGGTCGCCGGGGCGATGTTCCGCGGCCAGTTCGAGGAGCGTATCAAGAACATCCTCGAAGAGGTGCGGCAGTCGCCAGAGATCATCCTCTTCATCGACGAGTTGCATACCGTCGTCGGGGCAGGGGCTGCGGAGGGCGCGGTTGGCGCGTCCGACCTGCTGAAACCCGCGCTGGCGCGTGGCGAGCTGCGCTGCATCGGCGCGACGACGCTCGACGAGTATCGCAAGCACATCGAGAAGGACGCTGCGTTAGAGCGGCGCTTCCAGCCGGTGCTGGTGAACGAGCCGTCGCCGGAAGAGGCGCTCGGCATGCTGAAGATGGTGCGCGAGAACTACGAGTTGCACCACGGCGTCAAGGTCACCGACGAGGCGCTGGAGGCGGCTGTCAAGCTCTCGGATCGCTACATCAACGACCGTTTCCTGCCGGACAAGGCCATCGACGTGATGGACGAGGCGGCGTCTGCCTTGCGACTCGAAGCCATCGAGCAGGGACTGTTGGGACCGGAGGCGGTGAGCGATCTGGAGCGTGAGCTGGCCGAGATCCAGGCTGAGAAGGAGGCTTCGGCGCTTGCCGAGGACTACGAGCGGGCCGCGAAGCTGCGCCAGCGCGAGATGCAGGTGACGCAGAAGCTCGAAGAGGCGCGCGCGAAGGCCGGTGAGACGCCGGTGATGCTGGTGACGCCAGCGGACATCGCGCGAGTCGTCGAGGGCTGGACCGGCGTGCCGGTGACGCAGCTCGTCGAGGGGGAGCGGGCCAACCTGATCCATCTCGAAGATGATCTGCGGGCGCGGGTCGTCGGCCAGAACGAGGCGATCAACGCGGTGGCGCGAGCCATCCGCCGGTCGCGGGCGGGCCTGAAGGATCCGCAGCGGCCGATCGGGTCGTTCCTCTTCATGGGTCCAACCGGTGTCGGTAAGACGGAGCTGGCCAAGGCGCTCGCCGCGACGATGTTCGGCAGCGAAGAGGCGATGATCCGCGTCGATATGTCGGAGTATCAGGAGGGGCACACGGTCTCGCGGCTCTTCGGCAGCCCTCCAGGCTATGTGGGGCACGACGAGGGTGGCCAGTTGACCGAGGCGGTGCGACGCCGCCCGTACAGCGTGGTTCTCTTCGACGAGATCGAGAAGGCGCATCCTGAGGTCTTCAACGCGCTGTTGCAGATCATGGACGATGGCCGCCTGACGGATGGGCAGGGGCGCACGGTGGACTTCAAGAACACCGTCGTCATCATGACCAGCAACGTGGCGACCGCCGAGATGAAGCACGCGAGCATCGGCTTCATCACCCCGCGCTGGGGCGAGGCCGAGACCGTCGCCGACGCGGCGGAGGCACAGATGCGCGCCCGCGCCGTCGAGGGTCTGAAGCGCGCCTTCAAGCCGGAGTTCCTCAACCGTATTGACTCGATCGTGGTCTTCCGGGCGCTCGGTCGGGCGGAGTTGGTGCAGATCGTGGACCTGTTGCTCGGCAAGGTGCGGACGCGCCTGGCGGAGCAGGAGATCACGCTGGAGTTCGGCGACGACCTGCGCGAGTTCCTGATGCGCGAAGGGTACGATCCAGAGTTTGGCGCGCGGCCACTGCGCCGGGCGATCCAGACCTACGTGGACGACGCGCTGGCGGACGCGATCCTGGCGGGCGAGTTGCAGCCGGGGCAGACCGCGACGTTGAGCGTGGCTGATGGCGCAGTGAAGGTGACTGCTTCGGGCGAGGCGCGAGTCCAGCCGGAGGCCCAGCCGATGCGCGCGGCGTAAGAGTTAGCGGGTAGCGATACCTTAATTGGGGGCGTGTCCCAGCGATGGGATGCGCCCCTCTTGCTATGCGCGGGATAGGCTGAAGGATACCAGGAGAACACGGAGGCGCCAACATGACGCAGAGGATAGAAAACAGCACGGCGAGCGGCGGAGCGCGCTCCCTCGGCTGGGCGGGATACGCGGCGTCGACGTGGGCGTTTCTCTTCGCCGCGACGAGCTTCTACTGGGCGCTCGGCGGGCGGATCGGCGTCGAGACTATCGGCGAGGCAATTACCGGGCCAGCGCTGGCAGGCGACCCCACGATCCTGGCGATTGTCTGGATCACCGGCGCGCTCAAGGTCATTGCAGGCGTCGTGGCGCTGGCGCTCGTCCAGCCGTGGGGACGGCGCATCCCACGTTGGATATTGCTGCTGGCCGGATGGGGCGCGAGTGCGCTCTTCCTGGTCTACGGCGGGGCGAACCTGATTCAGGATGCGCTGGTCGTTGCAGGGGCGATTCCGACACCTGCCGGGCTGGGCGCGGTAGCGGCGCGCTGGCATCTGTTTTTGTGGGACCCATGGTGGCTGCTCGGCAGCGTCCTCTTCGCCCTGGCGAGCTGGTCCTGCTGGGTGTATGGTCACGAGCGCGGTGGACACTAGCATGGGCGCTGGGGCGAGAGGCCAAGGCGGCAGAGACGGAACGGCGGACTCCTGCGCGGAGATGGGAGGGAGGATGACGTGATAAGCCATCCAGCCTATGGCGAAAATCATCGCTTTGGGCGCTCGTCTCGTCATAGTGTGAATTACCCGCTTGACGGATATGCGTAAGCACGGTACAAGGAGAGGGCGCCGGCGCATGGACCGGCGAACTTGCGGTATACTAGTCCTATTAGGAAGGACTCCTGATGCCGTTTCTTGACCGCTCCTGGTGGCTGCGCATCGCCGGGGGGCTGGCGCTGATCATCGCAGCCTTCACTCTGGCGAACGCTTATTCCGCCTCCACTCGCACGAGCCGGAGCGCGGCGGCTTCACCCTGGCCCGGCGCGATCTTCACGTTGCTACCGATGCTGGCGATCGTGGTCGCGCTCTGGTGGGGGTATGGCGCGTGGCGCGCCCGCCAGCGAGCCATCGCGCGGAGTCATGCGCTCGCCGGCGATCTCGACGCCATGCCCTTCGCGGCCTTCTCCGGTGACTCAGCGCAGGCGCCGAACCTCTCCAGTGAGCCACTCGTCATTATGTGGCGTCCCAATCAGAAGATTCAGCGCGTTATCTGGCTCATCGCGCTGCTCACCCTCGCGCTTGATATCGTGATCATCTACGGCGCGCGGGCGCTGATGGGCGTCAAGCTCCCCGTCTCTGTCAACTTCGCCTCATTCTGGCCACGCCTCGCACTCATCAGCGCCATCCTGCTCCTCGTCGCGCTGCACGTGGCGATTCTGCTCGCCGCGCCTCTCGCCTTGCGCCTGCGCACCGGCGCGACCTTCACCAATGTCGGTATCCAGGAGCGCTCTCCGTGGGGCTTGCGGCGCTTCCTGCGCTGGGAGGATGCCCGCCTCTTCGAGGTCGAGGCGATCCAGACGCTCAACCGCCGCTACACGCTCTACGGCCTGCATGGCGCCGTCTCATGGCGCGACGAGATACCTGCCTACGATTCAGAGGCAGTGCAACAGCGCGACCACGAGAACTATATCCCCGACGGGATCGCGCCAGAGGAGATGTCGCGCCGGTTACGCGCCGCGCTCGGTCTGGTGGCCGCGCGGACGGGCCTCGCGCCGCGCACGCTCAGCCCCACTCTCCAGCCGGGCGCTTCTCCGTCCAGGGCAAAGGCACCTTCCTTGCGCCTGGGCCGTCTGCGCTTGCCCGCGACGGGACCGCTCGGCAACACGCTCCTCTCCAGCATGATCTTGCCACTCTTCTTCGTGCCAGCCGCGCTCGGCGTCGCCTTTGTCTTCTGGCAGCCCGCCCACTCACCCACTGTCAACATCCTGAGCGCTATTGGGCTTGTCGCCGCCAGCGAGATTTTGCTGGTCGCGCTGGCGCTCTCGCTCAGCGGCGTCGTAGTCCTCAGGCGCACGAGCCGCCCCGACGCGCGCGAGGAATCGCCAGATCTCGCGGATGGCGCGCGCTATGTCATGCCGCTCCCCGGCTCGTATCTCAGCCGCCCCTGGAGCGTC
>DATAOM010000109.1:0-9299 GCA_036265775.1 Ktedonobacterales bacterium
GAAGATTCGCCGTTTCGTCGCGGTGGACGACTGCGGCAATATCATCAACCCGATGATTGTCGAGGGGCAGATTCACGGTGGGCTGACAATGGGCGTCGCTCCGGCGCTGCTGGAGGGCATCAGCTACGACGAGAACGGCAACATCCAGCAGGGCACCTTCATGGAATACCTGCTGCCAACCGCGATGGAGACGCCGGTCTGGGAGACCGACAAGACGGTGACACCCTCGCCGCACCATCCCTTCGGCGCGAAGGGTGTGGGTGAGTCGGCGACCGTCGGCGCGCCGCCCGCCGTCGCCAACGCGGTCGTTGATGCGCTCTCACATGTCGGCGTGACGCACATCGACATCCCGATCACCCCCTGGAAGGTGTACGAACTGCTCGAAGCGCACGGATTGGCGGAGGGTTAGCTGATGGCGCTGCATTTTGAGGGGACGCAACAGATCAAGGCCCCGCAAGAAAAAGTCTGGCAGTTCGTGCTAGATCCGAACAAGGTCGCCGAGTGCGCGCCGGGCTTCAAGTCGATGGAGATTCTGGCCAACGATCACTTCAAGCCAACCATCGCGGTCGGCATCGGCGCGGTCAAGGCGACCTTCACGCTCGACGTGCACTTGGAGGATGTGACCCCACAGACGCACGCGGCGATGCGCGGGCGCGGCAACGCGGCGGGCAGCGCAGTGGATATGAAGGCGGCGATGGACCTGACGCCGGTCTCGGCGGACGAGACGACGATGGCCTGGACCGCCGATGTCAACGTCAGCGGAACCATCGCCAGCGTCGGCGCGCGGCTGATGGAGGGGACAGCGCACAAGCTGACGGCGCAGTTCTTCGACTGTTTCCGCCAGAAGCTCGAAGCGCCAACAGGGGCAGAGACTCCAGAGGCGCCGGGAACTTGACCTCTCCCCCGGCCCTGAAAGGGAGGGGAGCCAGACGCTCAGCGCGCTTCATGGCGAATGGCGTCTTTTTCGTTTTTGGCAACGCATACAATTGGTGATTCCCCCTTCCCTCCAGGGAAGGGGGTCAGGGGGTTAGGTCTAGTGGCCCAGCCAGACATTCTTGAGCAGGCGCAGCGGCTGCGCGACGAGCGCCGCCCCTTCGCGCTCGCCACCGTTGTCGCCGCGCGTCAGCCCACCTCCGGCTCGCCCGGCGCGCGGGCGATTATCTTGCCGGATGGACAGCTTGAGGGCTGGGTCGGCGGACACTGCGCGCGACCGACCGTCATTCGCCAGGGACTCGACGCGCTGGCCGAGGGAACCTCGCGGCTGGTCGTGCTTTCGCCGGATGCGCGCGAGACCACGCAACCAGTACAGGGCGTTGTGCACGTCCCGATGCTCTGCGCCGGACAGGGGGAGTTGCAGGTGTTCGTCGAGCCATTTCTGCCCAAGGCGGCGCTCGTCGTGGTCGGCGAATCGCCGGTGGCGCGCGCCCTCGCCCGTTTCGCCACGCTGCTCAACTTCGAGGTCTGGGCCTGCGAGCCTGCCGCCGATATGGAGACGTTCCCAGAGGCCGACCGCCTCGTCGCCAGCCTCGACGCGCTCGCGCCGCAATTGACCGGGCGCAATTACGTTATCATCGCCACGATCGGCGAGTACGATGAGGAGGCGACGCAGATTGCGCTGAACAGCCCTGCCAGCTACGTCGGCCTCGTCGCCAGCAAGACACGGCTTACGGCCGTGCGTGCATATCTGAAGGAGCATGCCGTCTCAGAGGAGCGAATCGCCGCCCTCAAGCGTCCCAAGGGGTTGCCGGGATTAGCCGTCGTCCCCGAAGAGATCGCCTTCAGCGTCATGGCCGAGCTACTGGAGATCCGTCACCAGCGCGTCGGTCTGCTCGACGCCGCGCCAGCGCCCGAGCGCGCCGAGGCCATTGACCCCATCTGCGGCATGACGGTGGACATCGCCACCGCGCGCTATACCTCCGAGCGCGACGGGCAGACCTATTACTTCTGCGGCGCTGGCTGCAAGGCCGCCTTCGACGCCCGCCCGTGAATGTGGCGAACAGATCGCCATTTGGACGCCGTTTCGCTGGCGTCGCCGCCGCGCCCGTGCTAGACTACCAGCGGGCGCTTCTTTGCGCCATCATTCTGTTTGCCTGCTCTCTTCCACATTTATCCGCACATAGAAGCAAGAACAAAGGAGTCCTTGCATGGCGAGCCGCCGATCCGCATCAGTCGCCACTCCAGATACAGCGCCAGCCAAGACCAACGGCAAGACACGCGCGCCCAGCAAGACCCAGAGCAAATCCCAAGCCGCGCGTGCGACTGTCGTCCGGCTGCGCGATGAAGCCTGCGAGCAGGCGCGCCCACTGGTCCAGTCGGGGAGCGCGCCAATTCGCGTGATGGCGCGGATGGTCACGGAACTGGAGGCGCAGTGCCGCGAGCTAGGCATTCCGCGCGCTATCATGGCCGAGGGCATCGTCAACCGGACTATCGGCGATGTGGACGTGCGGCGGATCAGTGCGCGTGACGACGGCGCGGAATTTGTGACCTTGGCCGATGAGATGGGGCTAGCGCTGCCGGGCGAGCAGTTCGACGGCTACACCGCGACCGGCGAGCGCTATCGCTGGCTGCACGAGCGCATGGAGCATTATGAGCGCATGCTGCTGGAGCGCCACATAGATGTGCGTGTCTATGATCTCCCTGCGCTCGGCAATCCTGTGGTACGCGAGATGATGTCCGAGCATGCGCGTCGCCTCTGGGGTTTCGCTGTTCCGCCCGCGCAAATCTTTCTCTCACTTGGCTCGCTCGATGGACTTGACAAGTTCTGGCGCGGCTACAAGATGATGCAGCGGGCGCGCGGCGTTGACCAGATCGCCGTGCTGTTTCCCGCGCCGGGCTTCAACGTGCCAGAGTGGCAGGCAATCTCGTTTGGATTGCGTCTCCACCGGGTCGTCACCCGCGCCGAGAACGGCTTCAAGATCACGCCGGACGAACTGCGCGCGGCGCTGGAGGAAGCGCCGGACATCCAATTGCTCTATCTCACCGTCAGCAGCAATCCCACCGCCTTTGCCTATACGCCCGATGAGTTACGTGCGCTCTTCGCAGTCGTGTACGAACGCGACATCACTATCGTTGCCGACCTCGCCTACATCGGCACCGGCGATCCCAAGGCTGATCGCGCGCGCATGCAGACCTTCAACGAGCCTGGCACGCTGGAGCATTCCGTGCTGGTGAACAGTTTCTCGAAGACACATACGCTGACCGGCGACCGGCTGGGCTGGGTCGCGTTTGGCGACCCGCAGCTCGCGGCGGGCGTCGCGGCGGGTTGGGCGAACAGCATGGCGACGCTGCCGGCCGACTGGCAGTTGCGCTACATGGCCATCGTCGAGTTGTATCAGCAGCATCCCGAGATCGAGGACAAGATTCGCGCGCTGTATAAGCTTCGCCGCGAGCGACTCGGACGCCAACTCCAGGCGCTGAACAAGAAGCATCACCTCTTCGCCAAGATCAACCTGGACGACGGCGGGACAGTCTACAACTGGAGTCAGCTCGCGCCGGGTGAGGACGTCTTCTCGCTCTTCAGCAAGACCGGCATCGCGGGCGTCCCCGGCGGCGCGTTCGGCTACAGCGATGACTACGTGCGTCTCTCTGTCGGCTGCATCCCCATTCCAGCGGTGGCGCAGTAGCGCATCACGGTAGGAAGAGCGTCCCGACCGCAAAGATCGCGTAGACGGCGAGCAGCGCTGCGCCCTCCACGACCGTCCCCTCGCCATCCTCGGTGACGGCGTAGAAGATGAACGTCGCTGCCCCGAAGATGGCCAGTTCAATCGGCGTGAAGTCGAACGAAAACGCGTGGTCTGGGAACAGGATTGCGCTCACCAGCACCAGAATCGGAGCCGCGAGCAGCGTGATCTGGATCGCGTAGCCGGCGGTATTGTTGACCGCCGCCTCGGTGTTGCCGCGCACAGCGTTCCGGATCGAGTTCAGGTGTTCCGCGGCGGAGCCAATGACGGGAATGATGACGAGGCCAACGAACGCCTGCGAGAGGGTGATTGACCCTAGGTCAATCCCAGCGATTGAGATCGGAAACGCGCCACTGGTAATGCTCGTCGTGAGCTGCGCCAACTCCGTGCTGACGAAAAACGTCGCCACCAGCACGGCGACCAGCCCCAACAGCGCGACGATGAGGGGTATCCGGCTCCTGCGCGTCGCAGGCGCCTGCTCCTCCATAAGACGCAGTTCATATCCTGCCTGGCGCTCTCCCAGCAACGTATTGATGCCCTGAACTAGCCTCGCGCCATCAACTGGCGCCCCGGTCTGCCTCTGCAACTCGTAACCGGCGCCATGCGAGCGCAGCAGGCTGTTCATACCTTCGACGAACGGGCCGTCGTCTGCTAATTCAGCAAGCTTGGCCTCCTTCGCCTTTTTCTCCTCTTCCTCGAAACGTCGCCAGTGGAAAAACTCATAGGCGACATAGGAAGCGAACAGCAATACCAGGAAAGTGATTGCGATAAAGATGCTCATGCCGCTGCCGATGTTCTGCTGCTTTGGGTCGGCGGCCTCGACGAAAGCGAGCAGCACGAACGCCGTGACGATTACCGCGAGAAGCTTCGCGTAATCTTTCGCCTTGTCACCATTGAAGATCTGTCTGCGCTTTCCCAGTCCGGCGCCGAAGAAAAAAGCAAGGCCGAGCACGAGCAGTGTGTTCGAGATGATGGCGCCCGCAATCGAGGCTTGCACCACCTGTGTCAGTCCTTGTGAGAGCGCAGCGATTCCAAGGATGATGAACGACAGGTTGTCCAGAATGGCGCCGACCGCGCCACCCCAGGTCAACCTGCCGCTCGTGTCGCCGCGCGGTGTCGTACGTTCGACGAGGACGTCAGAGAAGATGGCGGTCAGCCCCGCTAGCGGAATGATGGCGAGCGCGAAGAGCGCAAAGGTCGCCAGTGTTCCCCAGCCAAGCGCCTTGCTGACGTATCCCAAAGGAATGGCCAGCAGCAGGAGGTACGTCGCGCCAACCAATGCGCGCAACACTCTCGACTCACGGTGCGCCTGCTGTTGTACAGCCATGTCTGCCCCTTTGATGATTCAGGAGGATACCAAGCGCCATGATTGCGACGCCAGTGTATCAACAACGTCCTAAAGACGCAACACACAAGAGGCTGTCGCTGACTGGCGCTATGCTCACGCTCTTTAGAGCAGCGATCGGCGAACCAGCGAGTCATCTTTGGTTCTATTTAATGCGGTGGCTGAGGAAGCGCTTAGTCCTGCGCGATGTCAGTCGTCTCATCGTCGTGAGCGCTGGCGATTTGCCTCTGAAGCTCGGCATATTCGCGCTCGTAGGCGTTGGAGAGGCGCTCGTATTCAATGCCGCCGATCTCGCCCTGGTCGCGCTCGCGCGCCAGGACCAGCAACGCGCCCTCCACGGCATGGAGCCGGCTGCGCGCGAGGTCAAGATTCACTTCAGATGGCGCGCTATCGGCGAGCTTCAGCGCGCGCACGACCCGTCCCATCGACAATCCCTGCAGCAGCAACGAGGCGCCGACCACTCCAAATGCCACGGTCTGGAGAACGTTTCGCTGCGGAAACGGCTCGCCGCTCGCGATAGTTAGCGGCAGGCTGAGCGCCAGCGCCAGTGAGACAGCCCCGCGCAGGCCGCCCCAGAAGAGGGCCGGATGATACTTCCACGGAATCCTTTGCCGCCCACGCAGCCACGGCAGCAGCCCATAGACGGCGACCAAACGCCCGACCAGCGTCGCCACGAACGCCACGATGATCAGCCACCAATTGCTCACGAGCGTAGGTGGGTCCAGTTCGATGCCGATCAACAGAAAGATGAGCGAGTTCGCGACAAAGCCCAGAAAATCCCACGTCACACCCAGCGCAAAGACGGTGCGCGGGCTGACACCACTCGTCATGCCGTAGTTTCCGAACGTCAGTCCAGCTACGACGACGGCGATTGCTCCTGAAAACGAGAGCACATCAGCCAGCAAATAGGCGCCATACGCGGCGACCACGGTGGCGATTACCTGCGCTTGCGGGTTATCGACGGCGCGCATGAGCCGCGAGCCAACGACGCCAACCAGCGCGCCGACACCGAAGCCACCAGCCAGGGTGATGACAAAGCGCAATCCTCCCGACCAGGGATCGACAGCCCCGGTCACGATCACAGCGAGGATGACCTGAAACAGCACGATCGATGTGCCGTCGTTGAAGAGACTCTCACCCTCGACGATGAGCGTGAGCTGGCGTGGCGCGCCGATGCTCCTGAATAGCGCAATCACCGCGATAGGATCGGTCGGGGCGATCAACGCGCCGAAGAGGAGCGCGATACCCCAGGAGAATCCAAGCGCCAGATGAATAATCGCGCCAGTCACCGCCGCCGTGATCAAGACGCCTGGAATGGCAAGCAGTCCGATAGGGAGGGCGTTCTCCCAGAGACGGCGCGCGCGCACGTGGTAGGCGCCCTCGAAGAGCAGGACGGGCAGGAACACCAACAGGATCAGGTCGGGCGTCAGGTGGATGTCGTGAAAGCCGCGCTGGATTCCGAAAAGGCCGGCAAGCAGGAGCGCGATGGTATAGGGCAGTTTGATCCGTTCGACCACCACGGCCACGGCGAAGATGACGAGGAGCAGAATCAGCGCAAGCTCTATGGTGGATTGCAGTGTGTCGTCCATGACGGGCCTCGCGCTCACGTGTGAGGTCGGTCAAATGGCGCATGGTGTATTGCGCCAGTTTCATGCTAACACACAAGAGCGGATGAGCCGCCTGGCGACCGCCATTACTGGCAGGATGAATGCCGCGCCCTAGGCGCCTGCGATGAAGAAGCGCCATATCCACAGTAGCAGGAGCAACAGCGTGCCAGAGAGCGTCAGCACCTGCGCAAGCAGCGCGGCCTGGCTCGATTGCCGCGCCGGACTGGGCGTCGCGGTCAGCGCCGCTTTCTCCAGCGCGTCATGCGTCGTCTCACTGCTCGGAGCGCGCTCGGCGAAGCGCTGGAACTCTTCCGTCGCCTGTTCGAGATAGGGCAGGAAGCGCCGGTCGCCACGCAGATTGGTCAGGACGCCGGGCTGTGTGATGTACCAGAGGACGTAATGTGGCGCGACCTCGTGGGAGGCCTCCAGCAAATCGAAGCCGCGATCGTGGCCCTGCGGCGTATCGGGCAGGCCATCGATCTCCTCCATGAGGCCGATCACCTGCAAGACGGGGTTCGCTCCGGCCGCGCGTCGCAGATCGCCGAGAATAGCGTGTTGCTCCTCGCGTTCTCCCTGCATTCGCTGCGCACGGCAGAGAATCGCGAGGCAAAACGTGTGATGCTCTGGCTTGACGAGTGGTAGCAGCGCCTTCACGTCGGTGAGTCCGGCGCGCGCCAGCGCCTCCGCCTCGGCGGGCATGCCGCGATGAAGCTTGACTCCCGCCAGCACGGTATGCGCCGCCACCGAGCGCTCGCGTGTGAGGTCCATCACCTGCCGCGCCACCTGGCTTGCCTCATCCAGCCGGTTGAGTCGCAGCAACGCCAGCGCGCAGTTTCCCAGAGTCTCAGAGTCCGGCGATTCGGCGATGGCGTCGAGCGCGGCCTGGAGCGCCTCGTCGGCGCGCCCAAGCCCCAACAGGGCGGCGGTCCGCCGGTTCAGCCAGACCAGCCGGCGCGAGCCAATCCACGCGGAGGGACCAGTGAGCGCCAGCGCGCGGTCGCAACGTGCGAGCGCCTGGGTGTATTTGCCGCGTCGCATCAGGCTATCGACGTAGGCGGCGGGCGAGACCTGTCGCGCCACGCGCAGCAGGATGAACCAAATGACAACGCCGAGCAGCGGGAGGCCAGCCATGGACTGATTGAGCGCCACCGAGACGAGAATCGGCGCGGCGACGAGCGCGAGCCATGCGGCGATAAGCCCTATCGTGAAGATACGGCTGCGGTCCCCCAGCATTCTGTGTGAACCTACCCCTTATTGACCAGCTCCGGCTCAACCGGCTCGCGCGCTGGCGTGGCCTCAGGACGCTCAACCGGCTTGAGCGCCGCCTCGATACGCTGCGAGGCAAGGCTCTGGTCCGGCGCGATCCGCCGCGGACCGATGATCGCGCGCACCATGACGTAGAGCAACAGCAAGTTGCGCACGGCGAGCACCGGCATGAACTCCGGTGTATAGGGTACGGTCAACACCGGGTGTCGCATGCGATAGATGATCGGGTAATCCAGCGTCGTCAGTATGCAGATAGCCAGCCAGAAGATATCGAACCCTTCGACGGCGGCCACTACTGGGAGCAGCCAGATCAGATACTGCGGGCTGAAGATCTTGTTAGTGGCGAGCACCGCGCACAGACACGCGACGAACGCTTGCCCGACCGTCAAACGGCCCCGAGCCTGACGCCAGTATACCAGAAGACAGAGCGCGAGCAACGCCAGCATCGAGAGCGGCTTGAGGACCACATCGAGCGGGCCAACGTAGTTGAGCGAGACGAACGAGTAGTCAGGATGTGCGGGAATACCGAGCAGCGTCCCCAGCCAGAGCAGCGAAGCTGGCGTCGATTCGATCTGGAGCGGACGAGCGCTGGCATAGTTGAATCCGGAGAGCGCGCCGCCAGGATTGATGGCGAACGCCGTCCAGAACCCGAGCGCGACGATGCCCGCGCACAGCCCCATGCCAGCGGCGAGTCGTGGTGTGGCTGGTTGCGCCCAGAGGCGGCGGAAGACGACCGTCGGGCGGTCCCACCACCAGCGTCCAGTGAGCTTCTCCTCTGGCGCGCGTCCCTCGATGCGCGCGCGGGCCGTCGCGGCGCGCCCCTGCGCGATCATCACGATCGGCAGCAGAAACGCGGGATAGAGCTTGGTGAGAATGCCGAGCGCGATGAGCACATATGCCCAGCCGAAGCGCCGCCGCTGGGTGGCCCAGAGCGCGGCGAGCGTCAGCAGGGCGGGAACCAGATCAAAGCGCGCCAGCAGTGTCCCCGCGGCGCCGACGATGAGGTAGACGGCGTAGATCATCGCGCGACGTCGTGTCGAATAGATGAGGAAGCCAATGTAGCCAAGTATCGCGAGGGCGAGCATCCACAACGCGAATACCATGAAATAGTCGTCAATTGACGGTAGCAATGTCAGAGTGAAAGGTAGAAGCGAGAGGATAGGATACTCGGTCGGCAGCGCGCGGAAGCCATGTGTCCAGAAGTTCAGCGCATAGTCGTGATAGAGTTTGACATCGCCGTTGCCAAGCTCCCAGACATAGATCGAGAGCAGGCGCGTCACATAGAGCGCGGCGATCAACAGACCAAACTCGACCAGGTAGAGCGCCACTCTGCGCAGCCCCTGCGCATCCATGCGCCGCAGCAGGCTGGATAGGATCGCTCGTGGTCCGGGCACGGAAGGC
>DATAOM010000110.1:0-6291 GCA_036265775.1 Ktedonobacterales bacterium
GTCGAGCCGATCACCAGCGTCCATTCGACTGCGCCAAGTCGCTCAAGCGCGAAGAGGTCGCGCAGGGGCGGTATCAACTCCATGAGGATGAAGAGCGCGCCTAGGCCGAGTGCGAGCCAGGTCGGACGCCAGTCGCCGCTCAGCACATCGCCACCGGTCCACCACGGCGTCGGCGGCTCGACAAAGATCACCAGCAGCAGTCCGGCGAAGACCAGGAACGCCGAGAGCGCGCTCTGCGCATTGGTTACGGGCGTGTGGATGATCGGATTGGAGGTGCGGATGAAGAGGTCCCAGTAGTCGAGATGCAGCGGTGTGACGAGCAAGACATAGACGCCATAGAACAGCACCAGCCCGATGATAGTAGACATCAGCATCGGCGGCAGCACGAAATGTAGCAGGCTGGGAAGCAGGTCCTTGCGGCTCGTCGTCCCAGGTCGCGCCCATATCGCCAATGCCACCGTCGGAATGCCGACCGAGAGCAGTACGATGAGCGATCCCTGACGCAACGCGAGCGGGAAGAAGCCGATGACGAGCGACGAGACGATCAGCAGGCCCATCGTGCAGATGCGCGCCAGATACAAGCGCAGGATGTCGGTCATGCCGTTGACGATGCGCTGCCCCTCCAGCACGGCGGGCGCGAGCGAGGCGAAAGAATCGCCCATCAGCACGATGTCGGCAACGCCGCGCGTGGCCTGGCTGCCGCTCTGCATCGCCACCCCCAAGTTGGCCTGCTTGAGCGAGAGCACGTCGTTGACGCCATCGCCGATCATGGCGACGTAGTGACCACGGCTGCGCAGCGACTGCACCAGCCGCTCTTTCTGCTGCGGCGTGATACGTCCGAAGATCGTGCCGGTGACCGCCGCCTCAGTGAAGTCCCTGTCATCCATCTTCGCCAGATCAACGCCGGAGACGAGCTTGATGTCGGCGCCAAGTCCCGCCTGTTGCGCGAGCGCGGAGACGGTTTCTGGGTTGTCGCCGGAGATGATCTTGGGCCGCACGCCCGCCTTGATGAAGGAGTGCAGCGTCTCACGCGTGTCTGGCCGCAACACGTCGCTCAGGCTGATGAGTCCCAGCGGCTGCAGCCCATCCGGCAGCGTGGAATCGTCGCCGCGATCTTCTAGCGCTGTGGGGTCAGGATAGTGCGCAACGACCAGCACGCGCAGCCCCTGCGTGGCAAGCTCGCTGACGTCATCCGAAACCGTCTTCCAGGTCGGCGGCTCGCCCAGATGCGGACGCAGCATTTCCGGCGCGCCGAGAATATAGATACCCTGCAAAGTTGGGCTCGCGCCGTCCGCGGACTGGTCGAAGGCGACCGCGCTCCACTTGCGCGCCGAGGAGAAGGGAACCTCGGTCACGAGCGCACACGCCTGCTCTGGACATGCCGCGATGATCGCATCGGTGGTCTTGTTCGGGCTGGCTGTGCTCGCCGCCATCACGCCGAGGATGCGCCGCAAGTCTGCCTCATCCCCCCCATCAAACGGCTGCACGCTATGCAGTTGCAGGCGGTTGGCGGTGAGCGTGCCGGTCTTGTCCATACAGAGCACGTCCACATTGCTGAGCGACTCGATGGCGTTGGACTGCTGCACCAGCGCACCAAAGCGGATGATACGCACCGCGCCGATGGCGTAGGCCACCGCGATGGAGAGGAAAAGGCCATTGGGCACGAGGCTGGCGATGATCGCCGAGTTCTCCACGCTCTGCGCCAGGTTGATGCGCTTGAGGAAGGAGTTCATCACCATCAGCAGCTCGAAGTAGACGACGATCAGCAACACGATGCGGATGACGAGGTTGATCTGCCCTTGCAGCGGTGTCAGCACGCGGCGGAAGGCGCGCGCCCCAGCGGTGATCTCATTCGCCAGGCTCTGCGACCCCACCTTCTCCGTCACGTAGTATGCCGAGCCGCTGACGCAGAAGCTCCCCGAATAGACCGGGTCGCCCTCTTTCTTCTCGATCAGGTTCGACTCGCCGGTCAACTGCGACTCGTCCACCGACATGCGGCCAGCGCCGACGACCTTGCCATCCACGACGATCTGGTCGCCCGGCTCCACTTTGAGGATGTCGCCGATGACGATCTCATCCGGCGGCGCCTCGCGCTCCTGGCCAGAGCGGATGAGCGTCACCTGCGGGCGTGTCAGCAGAGCGATCTTGTCGAGCGTCTGTTTCGCGCGCACCTCCTGCACGACGCTGACGACGACGTTCGTGAGGATCACGCAGGTGGAGACGATAGCGTCGAGCCAGCGTCCCAGCAGCGCCAGGGCGAATCCCAGCCCGAAGAGAGTGATGTTGATGAAGGTGAAGAGGTTCTCGCGCAGGATCTGCCAGTACGAGCGCCCGGTGGCTGGTGGGGCGACGTTGCCCTCACCGCGCGCTCGACGAGCCGTCGCTTCTTCATCCGTCAATCCGGCGAGCAGCGCGCCACCCTGTTTTGCGATCAGCGAACGTGGTTCCTGAGAAGCCGCCTCCATCCGCCCCACCCCTTTCGCCGTACCCACGTCTGCCGCCGCATCGCCGCTTGAGCATACCGCACACAAAGCCACTGGTGAAAGGACGCTTAGCGATAGCCTCTAGTCTCTCCGTCTGGATAGCGCGAGCGCTGGAACTACTGGCGAACGCTCCCGCCACGCCATGGGAGTCTGCGCGCCAGCGGAGCCGCCGCGACGCCGCCAACCACTAGCAATCCCGCTCCCAGTGCCCCCCACCAGTAGCCGTAGAAGACCGAGATCGTGAGCGCCCACGCCAGCAGCGCCAGTCCGCCCAGCAGCATTGGCCAGCTTGAACGCGGCCCTTTTTGCTGGATCGGCTGACGCGCCCAACGCCAGGCTGGCGCCGGAACATATCCTCCGCTCACCAGTGCAGCGAACAGAGCAAGGCAGATGCCTGCGAGGCCCGCAATTGCGATTCCTATCAACACACTCGCGCTTCCGGCCAGTCCAAACGCCGCGATGACGTAGCCGGATATTCCACAGACCAGCAGCGCCACGACGACGCCAAACGCGAGGCGATTCCGTGGCATCGCCGGACGCTCCAGCAACGGCGGCTCGCCAGTGGCGGTCAATGGGCGCAGCGGATCGTCGGAGCGTGGAACACGAGTAGCCGGAACGAGCCAGAGCAGCCACCCGCCCAGCGCGACGATCCCAAAAGCGAGCAGCGGCGCCAGCAAAATGACCCACGTTGGCGCGCCCCAGGTCTCCACTGGCAGGAAGAGCAGCGCTGGCATGGCGAAGACGCAGAGGATGCCAAGGCAGCCGATGAGCGTGCCTGAGGTAATGCGGGCCGGCGGCGCAGTCAGTTCGGGAGAGGAGGTCGTCTCCGGCTGCTCGTCGTAGCTCATGAGACAGTATCCCGCCAGCGACGCGCCCGCTCCCCCCGCAGGCGTTCGACCAGTTCAGTGTAGCGCTCCTGATTCCGCCGACGTCGCGCAGGTGGGTCCCAGCGCCGTCCTTTCTCGCCGTTGCAGCGCCGGTGGGCGACGCCAAGATTGCGCAGGTCGTTATCGCCGCCGAGATTGCGCGGCAAGATATGCTCGATGGTCGCGCCCTCGCCGGTACTGGCATCGAAGCGCAGCGGGCCGCCGCAGATCAGGCACTTGCCGACCCAATCTCCGTCTTCACGATGGAAGGTACGATCGGTGGCGGCGACCTGATTCAGCAGCATGACGACGGACATGGTGGAGATATCGCCTCCAGATATGAGCGTGGGCATGGACGAAGCGTCTTGAGGACAAGCGAAAGACGCCTTCCCAATTGTACTCCCTGGGGCGTGTCACGCGCTCTTGCCCAATGTCGCCAGCGCCTTGCTCGCTGTGGTATGCTCCTTGCGCGATCTTACGACCGCGCCAGAGTCTGAGGTATCTTCAGTACCACGGCCAGACACTCGTAACGCCCTGTAACGCACGCCCGTACATCACAGTGTGGGAGCGTACGTATTGCGGGCAAGAAGCGAGGTCTGAGCGGTGGCGGTCCGGAGGATATGGGTGGATGACGCCCTACCAGCGCAGACCGAGACGCCGCTGGACGCCCCGACGCTTGAGACACTGTATGAGCGACACGTACGTTCGATCTACCGCTTCGTCTACAGCAAAGTAGGCAATCGTGAAGAGGCGGAGGACCTGACATCGCAGGTGTTTCTCAAGGCGGCGCGTGGAATCGATTCCAGCCGCGATGCGTTGAGCGCGCAAGGATGGCTGTTTCAGGTGGCGCGCACGACGATCGCGGACCACTGGCGCTCGGTCTACCAGCTCCGCGCGAACTCGCTCGACGATCTGCTCGACGCGGGACTGGAACTTCCTGCGGAAGAACAGGCGCGAACTGACACGGGCGCAACTGACCAGCGCGTAGAGCGTGTTCTAGCGCAACTTCCGGAACGCTACCGTGAAGTCCTGACCTATCGTTTTCTGCGTAATTACAGCATCAAGGAGACAGCGGTAGCGCTGGGCATCAGCGAGGCCAACGTCAAGGTGATCCAGTTCCGCGCGCTCAAGAAGGCCAGCGAAACCAGTCTCGACATAGATACCTAGAGATATCCGAAGAGATACCCGAACATCAGGCGACGACACGCCTCTGGAGCAGACATGACGCCACGGGATGACAAATCGCAATCAAAGAGGTCAGCGGATGCCTCCGACGCCACGGGCGCCGGGGAAGATCTGCGCCCGGCGAGCCGCGAAGAGGTCCTGGCAGCGAACGCGCTCGATGAGCGCGTCGAGCGCATGCGCGCAGAGCGGCGACCGGATCTGAGCGGACTGTCGCCTGATGAGGCGCGTATGCAAGTCATAGCCGCGACATTGCACGCTCAGGCGCCTGGGGCGGACGAGCCTGACCCCGACTTCGTCGCGCGATTGCGCCAGCGGTTGAGCGATCCAACGGCTCCAGCGCAACCAATCCCAATAGATCAGCGCCGGCAATCGGCGCGAAGAGGCGTTTCGCGCCGTGGCATCCTGGCGGGAGGACTGGGAGCAGTGGCCGCCGCTGCGGCGGGTGTCGCGGTGGGCGTCAGCGTCGACCGTGTGGTGAATGCGCCGCAGCCGTGGCCGGCGATGGTGCCGGAGGGGGCGGGCGCGTGGCTGCCAGTAGCTTCAGCAGATTCGCTGGTGGAAGGTCAGGTGCTGCGTTTCACCGCCAACTCCGTCGTCGGCTTCATCCGGCGCACCGCTGACGGCTTCGCGGCGCTCTCCGGGGCATGCACGCACATGGGCTGTTTCCTGGACTGGAACGCAAGCGCGCGGACGTACGACTGCCCCTGCCACGGCGGGCGCTTCACCGAGGCTGGCGCGGCGGCGCCCTCTTCGCCGGTGGCGTATCGGCCTCTGCCCAAGCTCCAGACGCGCGTGGAGCAGGGTAAAGTGTGGGTCTACGTACCTTCCACGTCCGCTGTGCCAGACGGCGAAGCGCCCACGACGACGCCATACAGTGAAAACGATGCGCTACTGGGCGAGGATTAGCCACTCATGAGGACCTTGGAGCCGGACAGGCAAACGGTCGCTCAGCCGCCCCGATCCGCGCGTCGCTTCGGCAGGCGCGCCGCCGCACTGGTCCTCGTGGCGATTGTGGGCATACTCGCGCTGGGCTGGCTCGCCGACACGCTTGGCCAGTTCGCGCCGCGCACGACCTTCACCAATGGCGAGACGCAGCAGGCGGGCCTCTATCGCGTCGCGCTGAGCTTCAGTCCCGCGCAGGCGCGTGTCGATCAGGAAGTCACGATCACAGCCCAGATCGCGGATAGCGACGGGCGTCCGGTGCATGACGTGACGGCGCGCCTCATCATGGCGATGCCGACAATGGATATGTCGCCAATTGAGACGCCGCTGACGCTAAACGCGGCTGACGCATATACTGCGCGCACGACGTTTCCCATGTCGGGAGCGTGGCTCGTGCGCGTCGAACTGACGCCTCCTAACGCTACTTCGCTACATGCCGACTTCGACGTGCCTGTGCGCCAGGTATCTTCCTGATCATAGCGCGCGCTCGGTCAATCAGTGAGCAGCGGATAGGGGCAATGTTGCGGCGTTGCGTATCGGGGTTGCGACCTGTTATTCTGAATCCATACTGTTGCTTTCTCGACGCCACATGAATAGAAGGCGTCATGGCGCTGTGTGACTCCACTAGAAGCGAGGAGCAGCGAGGAGGAAGATTCATGGCGCTCGAATTCGGCACATTCGCAACCGTCAGTGACCGCCGTCGTCTCTACACTGACGAAGAGCGAGAACGCTACTTCAGTATCCTCCATCCGCGCTTCACCACGCTCTGGTTTGCCGATCACCCACAGTACGACGCGCTAGAGGCCTGGACTTCC
>DATAOM010000111.1:0-6075 GCA_036265775.1 Ktedonobacterales bacterium
TGCGTAGGAAGTCGTACCTGTAGGAGCGTTTCCTGGCTGGAGACGGAAATGGGAGGAGGATGTGGCAAGGGCGCCGCGTCCTCCTTCCGCTCATCCGGAATGATTGGATGGATCCATATGCGACAACGGAACCAGACCTCCGCGCCTTTACGCAGCGATATTTCCGAGATTCTCCATGCATGGCATAGTGCGCTGGCGGCGGCGCGAGCGAGCGAAGACGCGGACCTCTATGCGTGTGCGGTCGCGCTTGCGATGGAGTCTCTCGACCAATATACAACAGTGCAAGATCTCATCGGCGCGTATTGTGCGCCTGACGATGCGTTGAAAGCGCGTGTGCTTGCGCTATGCGATGAGGGAGAGGTCCACCTGGAGTCTGGGATCGTCATGGGCTCCGCCTGCGCGCTGCAGTTTCGCCAAATCATGGAAAAGGCCATTGCCTGACGGACTGTATATGCGAGGACGTTGAACCGCGCACAGCCAACCTGGACGCCCATGCGGCGCATGGCGCCCCAGTCTCTGGGTTGCGCCCGCCATCGCCATAGATGGCCCATGTGCTCGGCCTGGGTATGTGCAGGGTCGAACGGCTATGGTGTAATGTAGAGAGCCAGCGAGAAAGGACGCTCACATGGCTGGACGGTTGCAGGGCAAGGTCGCCCTCATCACGGGATCGGATTCGGGCATCGGGCAGGCGACGGCGATCGCTTTCGCGCAGGAGGGCGCCGATGTCGTCGTGACGTACCTGGAGGACGAGCGCGGGGCCAATCAGACGCGCCAGCAGGTGGAAGCCGCTGGCAGGCGCGCGTTGGTGTCGCGGCTCGACACGACCGACGAGCGGCAGGTCGCGGCGGTGTTCGATCAGGCGGTAGCCACCTTCGGGACGGTAGATATCCTGATGAATAACGGCGGCGTAGACGGCTCCGGGACGCATGTCGCCGACCTTTCCACTGAGGTCTGGGATCACGCGCTGAAGGCGAATCTCTACGGCTACTTCTTCTGCTGCCGCCGCTTCATCAACGTGCGCAAACAAGCTGGTGGCGGCGGGCGCATCATCAATACAAGCTCAGTGCATGAGGATATCCCGCGCGCCGGGACCGCCGAGTACTGCGCCGCCAAAGGCGGAGTACGCATGCTCATGCGCACGCTCGCGCTGGAATTGGCGGCGGATAAGATCACGGTGAACGACATCGCGCCCGGCATGGTCCTCACGCCGTTCAACCAGGCCGCCATCGACGATCCGAAGCTGCTGCAAAAGGAAGTGCAGAGCATCCCACTCAAGCGCGCGGCCAAACCAGAGGAGATTGCACGGCTGGCGGTCTTCCTGGCCTCGAGTGACGCCGACTACGTCACTGGAGCCACCTACGTCATGGATGGCGGGCTGATGCGGAACCAGGGACAGGGCGCGTGACCACGTTCAGCGTCGAAGCGGTCGAGCCACTCGCGTTCGAGCGCGCGCCTCCGCTGAGCGGGATGTACGTCCTCAGCCCTTGTGTCTGGCGCGAGAACGACGGCTATCACGTGCTCTTGCGCGCGGTCAACCATGCCGATGATCCTGCCAAGAAGATCGCGCGCGTCTACCACGGATGCGGCGACGACGGAGTGCGCTTCAGCATGGACGCGCTGCCTGTGATCGCCCCATCGCTTAGCCCCGGCGCCGACGACGCCGATGGCTGTGAAGATCCCTCGCTGACGCGACAGGACGGTCGCTATCATGTATTTTACTCGGGCTGGAATCAAGGGTTTCGCCAGGGCCATCTCCTGCGCGCGGTTGGCTCTGATATTAGGGCGCTGAGGAAACGAGGGCGTTTTCTGCCAGACGGCGTCCATCGGAACAACGCCAAGGAGGCCGAGATCGCCTCGTGTCCAACTGGCGGCTGGCGGCTCTTCTTCGAGTATGCCGACGAGGGACGCTCGAAGATTGGCCTGGCGAAGGCTGATAACCTCGAAGGAAACTGGAGCCTCGAGCCAGATCCCTTTGTGGCGCGCGGCGATCACTTCGATAGCTGGCATCTGAGCGCTGGCCCGGTGATCCAGACTCAAGATGGCTTGCCGCTCATGCTCTACAATGGCGCGACGCAGGATAGGCGCTGGCGCATCGGCTGGATTACGTTTGACGGCGGCTTCACCCGTGTGCTCGATCGCTGTGACGAGCCAGTGATCACCCCGCCGCCACCGCAGGGCGACGCGACCGACATCGCGTTCTCCGCCTCGGCGCTGCAGGAAGAGAATCTGATCTGCCTCTATTACACGATCAGCGACGATCAGCCGATGCGCGCCATCCTCCACCTGAGATGATCTGGCTCTAGCCGTCGCGCAGCAGGTACAGCAATGGGCATATGTAGGAATCTTGTGGCGCATCCTGAGACCCCCCCAAATCCGCGCTTCATTTGCTCTAGAGTTGCTTCTGGCTCCGGCATTGGCTACGCGCCGTGTAGAGGCGGCTCTGCACTTGAGATGAGAGCGCGCCACCAGCTAGGAGGCATGTCCGCTGCTTTCTAGCGAATGGCATGTCGCTCCCCAGACAAGGACAAGCCTTGCTCCATCAATTGCCGTCTGGCCGCTGGCGCCAGACGCTTGTCTTGGATACACTGTGGATGCATTGAAGGCCTCTTGCCGAGAAGACCAGAGAAGTACCGAGGCGCGCCGTATGGTTGAGGTATTACCTGGCGTAGCGGCTCCCATTGGAGCGACCCTCACGCCGGAGGGCGTCAACTTCAGCGTCTACTCGCGCACGGCGACCGCCATCGAGTTGCTGCTCTTCGATCATGCCGATGATCCGGCGCCCGCGCAGGTCATCCCGCTGGAGGGCGATGACCACCACACCTATCACTACTGGCATGCGCTGCTGAAGGGAATCACAGCGGGACACCTCTATGGCTACCGCGCCTATGGGCCGGACCAGCCTGATCGGGGCCTGCGTTTCGATTCGCAGAAGGTGCTGCTCGATCCGTATGCCCTCTGCGTGACCGGCGGGCAGACGGCGGAGGCGCGAGCGGCGGCAGGCCGTCCTGGCGACAACTGCGCGCTGGCGATGAAGGGCGTCGTCGTCGATCTGGACGCCTACGACTGGGAGGGCGACACGCCGCTCCATCGTCCATTCGTGGATGCGGCCATCTACGAGGCCCATGTGCGCGGGTTCACGCGTCACCCCAACTCTGGTGTCACGCCAGCGCTGCGCGGGACCTACGCCGGACTCATCGAGAAGATACCCTATCTGCAAGATCTTGGCGTCCTGACGGTCGAGTTGATGCCGGTCCAGCAGTTCGATCCCTACGCCGCGCCCGCCGGCCACATC
This sequence comes from Ktedonobacterales bacterium, assembly GCA_036265775.1. GTDB lineage: Bacteria > Chloroflexota > Ktedonobacteria > Ktedonobacterales > JADMIN01 > DASWAC01. Next base: position 3,293 of record DATAOM010000111.1, read on the forward strand.
AATTATTGGGGCTATCAGCCCATCGCGTACTTCGCGCCGCATGCGGGATACAGCTCGCGCGCCGACGCGCTGGGGCCGGTGGACGAGTTCCGCGACATGGTGAAGGCGCTGCACAGGGCGGGCATCGAGGTCATCCTCGACGTGGTCTTCAACCATACGGCGGAGGTGGAGGCGGGCGGGCCGACATATGCGTTTCGCGGCCTCGACAACCCGACCTACTACCTGCTCGACCCCGACAATCCCGCCGTTTACCTCAACGTCACCGGCACGGGCAACACCATCAACGGCAACGAGACCATCGTGCGGCGCATGATTCTCGACTGCCTGCGCCATTGGGTGCAGGATATGCACGTGGATGGCTTCCGCTTCGATCTCGCTTCTGTGCTTGCGCGCGACGAACAGGGCCGCCCGTTACTGGACCCGCCCATTCTCTGGGATATCGAAACCGATCCGGCGCTGGCCAGCGCCAAGATCATCGCCGAGCCATGGGACGCCGCCGGACTCTATCAGGTGGCCACCTTCGTCGGCGACCGTTGGGCCGTCTGGAACGGGCAGTATCGTGACACCGTGCGCCAGTTCGTCAAGAGCGATACGGGCATGATTATCAAGCTCGCCGATGTCGTGATGGGCAGCGCCAGCCTCTATCACCAGCCCGGGCGCGACCCCAGCCGCAGCGTGAACTTCATCACCGCGCACGACGGTTTCACGCTCAACGATCTTGTTTCCTATAACGAAAAGCATAACCAGGACAACGGCGAGGACAACCACGACGGCTCCGACCAGAACTATGGCTGGAACTGTGGCATTGAGGGGCCGACGGATGATAGCGCCGTCGAGGCGTTGCGTGAGCGGCAGATCCGCAACTTCCTCACTGTTCTGTTTTTCTCGCAGGGGCGACCCATGCTGCTGATGGGCGACGAGGTCCGGCGCACGCAGCGCGGCAACAACAACGCCTACACGCAGGACAACGAGATCAGTTGGTTCGACTGGGACCTCGTCACACGCAACGCCGGGCTGCTGCGCTTCACCCGCGGCCTCTTACACACACATCAGAGCATGCGCCTCTTCATGGACCATGCGTTCTGGAATCTGCCCGGCGGCGCCGATATCTTCTACCACGGCGTGCGGCTGGATGAGCCAGACTGGGGCGATGGCTCGCACTCGCTGGCCTATGAACTATCCCATGTAGACTGTACGGAGCATCTGCATATCGCGCTCAACGCTTACTGGGAGCCGCTCGACTTCGAGCTGCCGCCAGCAGGACGCGGCCATGAATGGCGACGGCTGATCGACACCGCGCTGCCCAGCCCCGACGATTTCGCCGATCCACCGGCGCCGCTCACAACGGGCCAGCAGAGCTATCGCGCGCAGCCACGGTCCTCAGTGGTTTTCATCGCCTGCCCTATTTGAGCGAAGAGCGCAACTAATCAACTAATCTTCACTCTCGCGCCCCGTGCAGGGCGTAGCGCGCTATGACACTGCGATTGGTCCACCTTTGCCCGCCATCGCCGACTTCGCGCGGCGCGTTAATGCGCATGGCTCGCCACGAGCTGGCGCAGGCGGAGCGCGCACGAGGCGCCCATCAGCACGTGCGGCTGGAGCAGGATCTCCCCTTCGGTACACAGCTCCGTGATGAGCCGCGTCAACTCCAGATCGGGATAAAAGAACGCGCTGAGCAGGCCGGTGAACGACCTTTCCTCCTGCAGCCACTCGACGACCAACTCGGCGGCGCACGCGTAGATCTCCGCTTCGACGCTATCATTCGCCGCGTCCAGAGCTGCGTACCATTCGTGTAGCGCCCAGGCGACGCCCCCACGTGTCGTGGATAGTCCATATCCATGCTTCTGCATCATGATCTTCTCCCTTTTCCTTGCGCTTTCCTTGCGCATTGTCGGATCGCACGCCTGGACAAACCGGCGATCCAGCGATGGCGTCATGCCGTCTGATCAAGTTTTCTGCGCTGCTTTTCCTTCCATGACAGCGGCGGCCTCGCCAATGACCTCCGGCAGAAACGCCTCGGGATCGGTAGGCGCGACACCAGGAATGAGCGGCGGTGGCGGCTCTGGTTCCGGCGTATGCGGGAACTCCTCGGGATGGAGGTAGCGATACGTCGCCCACAGCGCGCGCACGATGACATCGAGGACGCCGGTGAGCGCCGGAGCGAAGAGCGCGCCCGGCAGCCCAAACAACTCCGCGCCAATCAACAAGCCCGCCAGCACGAAGAGCGGGTGGACGTGGACCGCACGACCGGTGATACGCGGAATCAGAATTTGCCCCTCGACGACGCCGAACATGATGGCGGTAAAGGCGAGCATCGTCAGGCCCATGCCAATGGAATCGCTGAAACCAAAGAGGATACCAATCGTTCCAGCGACCCAGCCACCCAGCACGGGAATGAACTCAGAGATGAAGACAATGGCGATGAAGATGGCCAGATAGGGAAGGCCGATAATATAGGCGCCGACGCCGATCATGATGGTGATGATCACGACGACGAGCAGTTGCCCGCGCAGGAACCCGCCCATCTTCTCGTTGAGCGTGTCGAGCAGGAAGTTGACGCTTGGCCGGTAGACCATCGGCGTCGAGCCGCGCAGCCAGCGAACGAGTCTGGCGCCATCGATGAGCAAATAGGTCATGATGGTGATCGCCGCGACGACATTGATCAGCGCAAAGGCTATACCGCCCAGGACGCCAGTGAGATTGCCTGAGCCGTCCACGAGCTCTTGAAACCATTGGTTGACCGGAATGCGCACCGTTGAGGGATCTACGCCGAAGCTTTGCAG
>DATAOM010000112.1:0-8840 GCA_036265775.1 Ktedonobacterales bacterium
AGGAGCAGGTCGGGGCGCTTCTCGGCGCGGGCGCGACGCTCAAGCTCAGAGAGATCACGGATGCGTTGCAGATAGACGCGCCGCTGCCTGTCGATCAGCCCCTGGAGGTTGCCGTTGCCGAGGCGGCGAATCAGCGCGAGCTTGATAAACAGGTCATCGTGCAATTGCTGCGGTTCGGCCTCTGGCTCGGAGAGCCAGTGATCCAGCGTCTGCTGGCCCAGCGGCGTTAGCTTATACGCGAGCTTGCCGCGGTCGCCGCGCTCGCCCGCCGCCTCCACGAGGTTGTCGCGTTCGAGCCGCTGCATGGTGCTGTAGATCTGGCCGATATTCACCTCCCAGGTGTGCCCCACCATCGCCTCGAAGCGTGCCTTCACCTCGTACCCATGCAGTGGCTCTTCGGCGAGCAGACCCAGGATACCGAGCTTCAGGGACATTCACATCGATCCTCTCTGCATATGCATATGCGGTATGTATATACAGTACCTATACGGAGTAGGTTTGTCAAGGGGTAAGGAAATGTGAAAGCGCGCCATGATATAAGGGCCATGATATAAGGGCCATGATATAAAGGGAGCGAGTGGACGCATGGAGGAAGCGCGGAGCCAGCGCGGAGCCAGAGGAGATCCTAAAGGTCTGGAAGCGGTGCCGCCAGGAGATACGGGAGCATCATGTGATTCGTGGGCTGATCTTCGACTTCGATGGCCTGATGGTCGAGACGGAAACCTCCGCGCGCGACTCGTGGGTGGAGATCCTCCACGAGTATGGCTGTGAGTTTCCTTATCCAGTGTGGGCGCAGACGCTTGGCGGATCGCGCGGCGGCTTTGACGCCTGCGTTTATCTCGCCGAGCAGACGGGGCTTCAACTCGACCACGACGAGCTGCGCGCACGCAGAAAGCAGCGCCATTTCGACCTGGTCGCCGCGCAGCCGCTGATGCCTGGCATCGTTGCGTATCTCGCTGAGGGCAGGCGCCTGAACTTGAAGCTTGGCGTCGCGTCAAGCTCCACACGCGGCTGGGTTGAGGGCCACCTCGACCGGCTGGGCGTCGTGGATATGTTCGACGCCATCGTGACCAGAGACGACGTGGCCCAGGTAAAGCCCGATCCCGAACTCTACCTGCTGGCGTTGGCCCGGCTTGGCTTGGAGCCGCACGAGGCCATCGTCTTCGAGGATGCGCCGAACGGCGTCCTTGCCGCCAAACGCGCCGGGATCTTTACTGTCGCCGTGCCGAACGCGCTGACCTGTGACCTGCCGCTGGATCACGCGGATATGCGCGTCGCGTCGCTTGCTGATCTGCCGCTCACCGATCTGCTTACTGCGGTCGAGCGGCTTGCTGGGGGCGTATAACATGCGGCTGATGTCCCGCTTCACCTGGTGAAGCGGGACATTCTGAGACTCGATCTGGCGCACCTATGCCGTAAAGAGCGCCTGATACTCTGGCAGGTCATGCAGTGAGACCAGGTCAACATCCTCCTTGATTGGGTCGGTCAACTTCGGGTTCACTGCCAGCGCCTCGCGCACCTGCGCGATCGCCTCAGCGGACCGCCCATGCAGGGCATAGAAACAGCCAAGATTATAGACAGCGTTGGCGTATTGCTCATCCTTGCCGAAGAGACGCGCCATCGTCGGGACCGCCTCCTGCTGCAACTGCTCAGCGGAAGCGAGATCTCCGCGCTCCTCATATATGTGCGCCACGTGCGTGATGGGATGCAGATAAGTGTTGTTCAGGGTCAAGGAAAAGAGTGAACGCCCATTCGGGAGGAGGGCGGTCAACTCCTCGTCGGAAACCCTCATCAGAGCCGACGCGTTATCGTCCAATGCCCGCATCAAGTCTGCCCAGATAGCCTCCCACGGTTCGTCGCGGCGCGCCAGGAAAACCGTGTCATTATCGGCGGGCTGAGTTGGCGTATTGCCGGTCCTCTTGGCTTCGAGCCGCCGCGCCTGGTAGGCCGCCCAGGTGGCAAGGTGCGCGAAGTGATCTTTGGGAGCCCAATGCTCCACCGTGCCGATGGCTGCTCGCGCACCTGCATCCAAAGAATTGACAAGCGCCTGCTCACGCTCACGGGCGAGATCGATGATCTCCAGCAGCGCGGAATGTTTGGTCGGTAGCGTGGTGGTCTCTGGTGTGGAAGTGTCCAATGCCGGTCTTTCTAGAACAAACAGACGACTACCCACCAGCTACGACGCGCGCCATCGCTACATTTTTACGCCAGATTAGTGTGCTCCCATGGCAAGCGTGCGCTCGTCGAGCCAGCGCGCGTGTCATCGTCCAGTGGGTGTGCTGACCGCGTCCGCGGTTACGTTGGCGACTATTGGCCACTCCCATGAGATGCGCTTTACCATTCCCGACAAGGCGACATGATGATGCGCTAGATACACGGCGCGCCGGTCTCGTAGCGCGTCACCTCGCCTGCGGCATAGTGGAAAAGCTGGCCGTTGGAGCCAATGGCCCAGGCTTCGTCCGCGCCGGGAACTGGTGAGGCGCCCCAAAAGTCGCTTGGGCAGCCCGTCTCGAACGCTTCCATACGCTGGCCGCCTGCGTAATGCGCCAGCGCCCCGTAGGTAATCCATACCTGCCCATCAGCCGTCGCGCGCAGGGCATTGGGCAGGAGTTGTATGTCGCTGTCGAATGTGTGCTGGAGTTCGAGTCGCAGGGTCTGCGCGTCCGCTACCTTTGTCCACGCGCCGTTGACGTAGTGTGCGAGGACCGTCTCGAACCCACTGCCGCATTCCTGGCACGATGTCTCTTCTGTATAGAAAGCCAGCGCCCACGCCTCATTCTCCGAGATCATCGCCACACCGACGAACCGCGAAGTCGGTATGCTGGCTGGCAGCGCAGTTGGCGTCCATGCGCCAGCCTTATAGCGGTATAGGCCATGATCCCCAATGGCCATCCCATCGATTGGCGTCGCCATCGAGAGCGTGGTAAGCCGCATCCCAATGAGTCTCTTCTGGATGGTCCACTGCCCGCCCGCATATTTCAGGATCACAGTGTCGTTGCTCGTCAGGTCCGCCGGGTACGCCAGCGCCCAGCCGGTATCCGCCGAGACAAAAGAGATCGCGCGGATGGCTGAGAGTCCGGTGGGAAGCGCCTCCTCCTGCCAGGACCCACCAGCGAGATGAAGCATAGCGGCCTGTGATGGCAGCGTGACGTTGCTCCCGACGGAGCCATAGATCCAGCCGTCAGTCGCCGAGATCATCTGGACGCCCAGGGGCGAAAAGGTCATTTCAGCGTCGGTTGTTTGGATCGTCAGCGGTTGCTTTGTCCAGACGCCGCGCTGGTCATGCAGCGCGAACGCGGCGCCTCCCGCCAGTCCACCATAGCCTACAGCCCAACCCTCATCAGTCGAGACCATAGAGACGCCAGTAAGATAGGGGACCTTCATGCCACTCAGCGGCGGCGCGACGGCAGTGGCGGTCGGCTGTGTGGTGATTTGTCCCGCCGAACTCGCGCCGCATCCACCCAGCGCGAGGGTCAGGGCAGCGACGGCCAGCGAGCGCCAGATCAGCGCTGTGATGGGCGGTGCGATGCGAATTGGTCCGCGCATGGAGCCTCCCAGGGGGGCAAGCACGCGTGCTCTGCAGTTCCCGCCGCTATCCTACCATGGAACACTGGCAGGTCAAGCAGGACATACCAGACAGCAACCGTCATCATATGCCGTTGGGCGCGAAGATGCGGCTGACCTGTGGGTGGCGCAGTATTTCACCAGGACAACGCTTACGCCTCAGGGATGGCTCCGTTGAGCGCGGAGAGCGAAGTCTTCTGTTGTCCGTCGGCGTCGAAGTTGGCGGGATCGAGCCACTGCTCGAAGGCGGCTTTGCGCGCGGGCCACTCAGAGTCGAGCATCGAGAACCAAGCCGTGTCGCGATTGCGTCCTTTCATAATCATGTGCTGGCGAAAAACGCCTTCATAGGTGAACCCAAGGCGCAGTGCGGCCCGGCGCGACGGCGCGTTGAGCGCGTGGCACTTCCATTCGTAGCGGCGATATCCCAGGTCATCGAAGACATATCGCGCCATCAGGTACATCGCCTCGGTTGCGCCAGGGGTCCGCTGCAAGGTTGGCGCGTAGAGGATGCCGCCCACTTCGATGCAGCGCTGCGCCGGCTCGATGCGTAGGTAGCAAACATGCCCCACAGCCCGACCCGAAGTGTTGTCGAGGATGGCATAAAACAGGCGGTCCTCGACGCTGGCGATGCGCGTCAGATAGGCGTCGAACTCCGCGCGACTGGTGAATGGCCCATCGAAGAGGTAGAGCCACAGCCGCTCGTTCTCCGGTCCGGAGGTCGCCGCATACAGGGACTCCGCATGCGCCACTGGATCGAGCGGCGTGACAGTGACATAGCGCCCCGCGAGTGTCGTGCGTTGTGGACTCGGCGCGGGGGAAGGATCGGCGACGCGCGCGCCTATCGGCAGACCAGTCGCGGGATCGGTGTCTGGCGTTGTCATGACGACTCCTGTCGCAGATATGAAAAGGACATGAAAAAGCGGCTGAACTCCTGAAGCGCAGCCGCTGCGATCACAATGAGAGTTGGGCGGAGGAGGTGGGATTCGAACCCACGGTGCTGTTCGCACACGCGCTTTCCAGGCGCGCCCACTAGGCCTCTATGGGACTCCTCCAGTATTGGGGCCAAAAGCAAGAAAAAGCCAGGTCAGCGAGCGCGTCGCCCGCGCCTGCCGCTCCGGCTTCGTCAGCTTGTGGCTGCTTTCCGCTGCTCACTGGCGGAAGAGGTGGGATTCGAACCCACGAAGCCCTTGCGAGCTTACCGCTTTTCGAGAGCGGCTCCTTCAACCACTCGGACACTCTTCCGCCGCGCAGTATAGCACACGTCTCTGCGCCTCGCAAGCCGCATAGACCCGCTTGGCATGGCCGCTGGTCCTGCTCCATCACAGCGCGTATGCTATCCTGACGGACGGAGCGCTAGCGCCCCATAAACCACATGCCCGCAGGAGCTAGGATAGACATGCCCGATATCATCACTCTCGATCAGGTCGCCATAGAAGAGACGCTCGACGCCGAAACTCTCGCGCGTACCATCGCCACCGAGCTTGGCGTCAAGCCGGGGCAGGCCGCGCGCACACTGGAACTGTTCGACGGCGGCGCGACGGTTCCCTTCATCGCGCGCTATCGCAAGGAGGTGACCGGCGCGCTAGATGAGGTGCAGATACAGGCCGTCGCCGACCGCGCCGGGGCGTTGCGCGCGCTCCACGAACGCAAGCGCGACGTGCTGCGCCTGATCGCCGCCCAGGGCAAGCTCACCAACGAACTCGCAGCATCTATCCTGGCGAGCGCGACGCTCCAGCAGGTGGACGACCTCTATCTGCCCTATCGCCCCAAGCGCAAGACGCGCGCCAGCGTCGCCCGCGAGCGTGGACTCCAGCCGCTCGCCGATCTGATGCTCAATCAGGCGCGACTTCCGGGTTCTCCTGATGAGGCTCTCAAGAACGCGGCGACGCCCTTTGTCAATGCTGAGGCCGGTGTGGAATCGGTCGAGGCGGCGCTTGCCGGGGCGCGCGACATCTGCGCCGAGACGATCATGGAGGACGCGACCGTGCGTGGCGCTGCGCGCGCCCTCTTTGTCCGCGAGGGGATGGTGGGCGCGAAGCTGGCCGTCGCGCCGGAGCAGGCAGCGGAGAAGGACCCACGCGGCGTCTATCGCCTCTACTATGACTTCTCCGAGCCAGTTTCCCGCATGGCGCCGCATCGCACACTCGCGCTCGACCGCGCCGAACGCGAGGATGTGCTGCGTGTCGCGGTGGAGGAGCCCTTCGAGCGCGTTGAGCCGCTGATTCACGCGAACTATCGCCCTGACCCTCGCTCACCCTTCGCCGGAGAGTTGCGCGCGGCGGTCACTGACGGCTACAAGCGTCTCCTCGCCCCAGCGCTGGAACGCGAGGTCCGCGCCGAGCTGACAGAGCGCGCGGAGGAGCACGCCATCGCCACCTTCGCCACCAACCTGCGCAACTTGCTGCTCCAGCCGCCGCTGCGTGGCGCGCGTGTGCTGGCGCTTGACCCGGGTTACCGCACCGGCTGCAAGGTCGTGATGGTGGATGAGCGTGGCGCGCCGATAGACTTCGCCACGATCTATCCTCATGCGCCGCAGAACAAGTGGGACGAGGCGAAGGCGAAGCTCAAGGCGCTGCTCGCCGCGCACAGCGGTACGGTCATCGCCATCGGCAACGGCACGGCCTCGCGCGAGACCGAGAAGCTGGCCGCCGAGGTCATCACCGAACTGGAGCGCGCTGGCGCGGCGAAGGGGTCATTAGGCTACGTGATGGTCAGCGAGGCGGGCGCCTCGGTCTACTCTGCCTCGGAGGTCGCGCGCCAGGAGTTTCCCGACCTGGACGTGACGCAGCGCGGCGCGATCTCGATCGGACGGCGCTTGCAGGACCCGCTCGCCGAGTTGGTGAAGATCGAGCCCAAGGCCATCGGCGTTGGCATGTACCAGCACGACGTGGACCAGAAGGCGCTCGCCACCGCGCTTGATAGGGTCGTTGTCTCGTGCGTCAACTTCGCCGGGGTAGACGCCAATGTCGCCTCGGCGCAACTGCTGCGCTATGTCTCCGGCGTGTCGTCGCGCGTCGCCGAGCATATCGTGGCGCACCGCGCGGCGAACGGCCCTTTCACCTCGCGCGCACAGTTCAAAAAGGTGGCGGGACTAGGTCCGGCGGCCTTCGAGCAGGCGGCAGGCTTCCTCAAGATTGCTGGGGGTAAGGAGCCGCTGGATAACACCTTCATCCACCCGGAGAGCTACGATGCGGCGCGCGCCTTGCTGGCGCGGCTGCCTAACGGCGGAGAGAGGATTCCGGAGCGAGTGCGCGCTTGGCGCAAACAGGCTGGCGGGATTCAGGCCGCCATAGCGACGCTCGCCCAGGAACTCGGGATTGGCGCGCCGACCCTGGCAGACATCCTCGACAACCTGGAGAAACCCGGGCTGGACCCGCGCGACGCGTTACCACGTCCCATCCTGCGCCAGGATGTGTTGAAGCTCGAAGACCTCAAGCCCGGGATGATCTTGCAGGGGACGGTACGGAACGTCGTTGACTTCGGCGCGTTCGTGGACATTGGCGTCAAGCAGGACGGGCTGGTTCACATCTCGGAGATGGCCGACCACTTCGTGCGCGATCCGCATACCGTCGTCGCGGTAGGGCAGATCGCGCCGGTGCGCGTGATTTCGGTGGACACAGCGCGTGGCCGCATCCAGTTGAGCATGCGTGGCGTCGAAGAAGACGGCTGAAGTAGCGGTTACTTGGCGGGCGCGTATTTGTCGAGGAAGGCGTAGAGCTGCGGTAGGCTCTGGTCCTTGACGCCAGGCGCCTCCAATAGCAGCGAGCCATGGATGTTGCCCTGATACACATGGAGTTCCTTCGGCTCCGGTGTGACATCGTAGACGGCCTTCATCGAGGTGATGAAGCCACCGTCCTTCTCCGCTACCCCAAGGAACTTCGGAGCAGTGATCGCGCGCAACTCGTCGTTGGTTACCTCCAGCCCGCCAAACCCAGTGGGCGCCGAGAGCGCTACGACCGCCGTGGGATGCGCCGTGGCGGCGACCTTTAACGTCACGAGGCCGCCAAGGCTTGCGCCCATCAAGATATATTTGGTCGCGCCACGCTGTTGCGCGGCCTGAATCGCGGCGTTGAGATCATGGTCAATCTTGGAGCGATCATAGTGGCCCTGCGAGGCGCCCAGCCCACGATAGTCGTAGCTGAACGCCACATACCCACGCGAAGCCAGCAGCGGAGCCAACCCTTGCCAGTCGATCTTCGGGTCGCCATCCATGCTGGAGAAGACGATCGCCGTCGTTCCCGTGCCGACGATCTTGCCGCTCAGCGTCACGTTGTCGTCGGTGGTGAAGTAAAACGTCCCTGGCTCCGGGGTCGCGGTGGCGGTCGCTGATCTGGTTGCGGTCGGCGCGGTCGCGGCGGTCCCGCCTCCGCAGGCGCTGAGCAGCGCGAGCGGCAAGAGCAGACTCAACACGAGCACAGGAAGCGGTGTGCGGCGGAAGGCGATAGGCGAGTGTCGCATCATGCGGCTCCAATTCTAGAAGTCTATCTATGCTCTACGAGCGATAGCGCTCCACCGGTGGATCCAGGCTCCGTACCTGGATGCGCCCAATCACTATGACTGTCACGCCAGGCCGTCTTTTACCCCGCCAATATATCCGCGCAGAGGAACATGGCGACATCTCACCTTCGAGCCCTTTCAAATCATTGCGTTGTCGAGCGAGAAGATGTAGGCGTCGGGGCCGCGAGACAGGTGATGACCTGCTGGAGTCTCCTCACTTGCGCGTCGCCACGCCAACTGTTATACTTGCGCTAGTACAGTTGCGCTGAACTGACTCGTTCAGACAAGATTCGCGGCATGCAGCATGCGCGCTGTATCCAGCAATATCCATATGAGGAGGTCTCAAATGCATGTCACTACGATTGACACCCCGCTCCTGCTCGCCCTACTTCCGCTCGTGCTGCTCGATCTGGGCATGGTGATCTTCTGCATCGTTGATCTGTATCGCCCAACGCGGCGTGTGCGCGGCGGGAACAAGCTCCCCTGGCTGCTCGTCATCCTGCTCGTCAGCACCCTCGGCTGGATCATCTATCTGCTAGTTGGGCGTGAGGAGGACTAGCATGGAAAGCGCCGTTTCCTGCGTTGGCCTGAGCAAGCGCTATGGCTCTGTGGTCGCGCTCGACCAGTTGACTCTCGACGCGCCGACTGGCTCGATCTTCGGCCTGCTAGGACCCAATGGCGCCGGCAAGTCCACGCTCATCAGGCTCCTGACCGGTCAGGCCGCGCCGACGTCAGGTTCTGCTCATGTGCTCGACCTCGACGTGACAAGCGCGGGCATG
>DATAOM010000113.1:0-2299 GCA_036265775.1 Ktedonobacterales bacterium
TTCACTGGCCGCGATCACTGCGGGCGTCTCGAGGATACTCTGTGCGTCACGGTTGATCCAACAGGTGGCGTAGAACGTCCAGTTCTCGACCTCTCGCAGGCCACTATTGCGCAATCAGCGCCGCTGACCCCTACTGACCGCGATATGCTGAAGGCCGTTCTTGGCCAGATGGATGAGCGGTTGCGTCCCGATCTGGAGGCTGCCGCGAACTTCCTGCGCCTGCGCTCCCAGGCCGAATTTCGGCGACGAATCGAGACGGCGCAAGGCGTCGCCGAGCGCGCTCGGCGGGAGCAGCCAGAGGAAGCGCGGCAGACGGAACAGGCGTTGAAGCAAGAGGTAGCGGCGATCAGCGCAGTCTTCGCCGTCGAGGTTGAAGCGTCGGTAACGGCAGCCTGGGTCATTCACTCACCGATGGCTGACGTCATCTATCACCTGCCAAGTGGAACAACGGTGGAGGCGGCGCTTGATCTTGGACGTGCTGCGGCTGAGCCACTCACCTGCGCGGCATGCCAGCAGGCAACGCGCGAGGCGACCATCTGCGCGCATGCGCACATTCTCTGCTCAGCCTGTCACGATCTGACATCGGGATCGTGCGGAGTTTGCACTGGCGCTGTATCCCCCAAGTCCGCAAACCGCAGCGGCGCACGGCAGGCGGCGCGCGCTAGTCGTAAGGATGCTTCGCCTGCATTGAGCCTCGAGGGATTAATGCGCCTGGGACCAGCGATGTGGCGAGCGTGCGCTGGCTGGCTCCTGGAACAGCAAGGCTATACCCTGAACCCCGCGACTATTAATGCGGCATCTGCCTGCTGGCGCGGAGTCGATGCCGACAGAAAAGAACTGTTCATTCAGGCGCTCAGGAACGCCCCCTCGCATGTCATTACAGAGCGTGATGTTGCGGAGACGGCGCGCCTCGCCCACGAGCAGCGACTGGAGCGCGCGCTCTTGCTGGCTGCCGGCTCGCCAACGCGCGCTGCTCGTACTCTGGCCGAGGCCAGCAGCGTGCGTATCCTCGATGGAGAGACTTTGCGATCACAACTCGCTACCATCGCTGAGACCGTGGATCGCCAGCAGACGAATGCGCAGGCAGAGGCGAAGGCGCGTGCGCGAGCAGCTAGCGGCGCCTATGCGGCGATGCAGAAGGCGCTCACAGCCGCGGCCAAGCGCCTCGAAGCAAAATCGGCCAAGCCACACGCGCCCACGAGCGCCACATCAGCGACGGCGCGGGACCAGCTTCGCGGAGCGCGAATCGCAGCCGATCAGGCGTTTCTGGCTTGGGAGACGCTGCTCGCTGATTGGCTTGAGTCCTTCGGATCGGTGCCAGCGCATGATGGGACGTTGCCACTACTCGGTGATGCGAGCGAAGTCGCGGCGCTGCGCGAACGAGGTACTCACCTGGGAAGCGCGCTCGCCGATCTTCTGCGTGATCTGGCTGCAACTCCCAGCGATAGCGAAATGGGATATAGCGCCTGGCGCTCAGCGGTCATCGAGGAGACGCGACTACGCTGCGCCGCGTTGATCGCAAGATTGAAGACTGTGGACCCAGCGCAGTGGGCCGATTTTGACACGGCTCGCCCTCCAGCGCGCGAGACGGACGCGCTGGAGGCTGAGATCGCCGCCCGACGCGCGTCGGCCAGGGCGGATAAAGCGCAGTCGCAGGTCACGCGACTCGCCGGATAGCGCCGTGGCGCCTCTTGCGTTTTTGCGCGCCATGGCGTACGCTCACTGGGACAAGTCAATCTGTTATGGCGTCGAACGAGGAAAGTACGCGACTTCAGAGCGCAGAGAGCCGGTGGTTGGTGCGAACCGGCGTCTGAATGCACGCCGAAGCTCCCTCGTGAGCCGCGCGAGTGAACCACCCATTTGGGTGTAGTAGCGCGCGCCGGGAACTCCCGTTAGCGAGTCGGGGCGTGTTTGCGCTCCAGAAGGTCATGGCCGCGAGGCTATGGCGAAACAAGGTGGTACCGCGAAGGTCAGCTACTGCGCGCCTTTCGCCCTTGAGTGGGTGGAGGGCGTTTTTCGTGCCCCCCTGCCGTCATCTGGCGTTTGCCAGCAATTGAGGTCTGGAGGGAGCGATGATTTCCAGTTCGAGACAAAGGAAGAGGACGAGTACATCCTCTTTGAAGTCGCAGGCGGCAAGCGATGCGCCACGGCGAGCTAGAGGGCCGAGCTACGACACTCGCGCCATCGAGGCGACGTGGCGCGAGCGCTGGGAGGCGACTGGACTCTATCACATTGATCTGCGCGCCGCCGAGCGTCCGTACTACAATCTGATGATGTTCCCGTACCCCTCCGCTGAGGG
>DATAOM010000114.1:0-14724 GCA_036265775.1 Ktedonobacterales bacterium
TGACCGAATCGAGCATGAGGATGCCGTAGCCCGCCCGTGAGAGGCGCGCACCCAGGTCACAATCCTCGGTCACGTTGAAGGGGTCCCAGCCGCCGATCTGCCGCAGGATCTCGACCCGGAAGTGATTCGACGTGCCACCCAGCGGGATGAAGGCATGTTCACGCGTCAGGCCGGGCAGCATCTGGTCGTACCAGACGGCGTAGTCCACTGAGAAGAGACGCGACAGCAGCGACTGCTCGCGGTTATAGAAGTTCAGCCGTGCCTGCAAACAGACCACCTGCTCGGATACCTTTCGGAACCCTGCGGCGGCCTTGCGGAGTTGATCTGGTTCAGGACGATCCTCGGCGTCGTAGATCACGATGTAGTCGCCATGCGCCTCGTGTAAGCCCACGTTGAGCGCGCGCGGCTTGGTACGCGGCTGACCCGGAGGCATGGTCACCTGGCGCATGTGGATGGGAAGTGGGTAGTGGCGGATGGCCGACTGGGTCAACTCGTCATCCAATTCGACGAGGAGCAGGATCTCTAACCGGTCCGTGGGATAGTCGAGTTGCTTGAGTCCCTCGATCAAGGTCGGCACAATCTTCGCTTCGCGATGGAGGGGGACCAGCACGGTATAGGCGGGGAGGTCGTCGTTCGCAATGCCGTTGGGGTTGACCGAGACAATCCCATTTGAGCCTGCCGAGACGGCGCGCTCGCCACGCGCGAGGAGCCACAATTTGTGCGCGCCAGTGGCTACGTAGAGTGCTGTAGCCAATCCCAGCAAGAGGATCATCCCCTGCTGGAGGTTGAGCGCCACCAACCCAAGGAGCACGCTCCCGCCGAAAAACAAAATATCGCGCTGATGGTCGGCCAGCACGATCCGCGCGCCATTACGCGCCGCTCCCCAAATGGCCCAGTGTTCTGCCGCCTTTTTGGCCTGCTGTTCCGCTTCGCGTTGCACCTGTGCTGGTGTAGGCGTGGGGGTCGTTTCACGGAAGACATTTCTAAGTCCACCTGATCTGGGCTGGCCTGCCGTTTGGTCCTCGAGCGCTAGCTCTGGTGTCATGCGTTGCCCATCTTCAGTTGGCATGTCGGCTGTTCCCTCCTTGTATTGGCATGTTTGATGGCACACCGCTTGTTCCGCATGATCAACGGAAGGTGAGGCGTAGTTTTGGCTGCGGTGCCATTATGGGTTGGCGCCAGCGTCCTTGCTGGGTTGAGTAACCTTGGTAATTTTGGTGGCCTGGCGCCCGCTCTTGGCGGAGCTGGTGTCCTGTGCGCCCGAGGTCGTCATGACCGCGGCTTGACGCGCGACAGAAGTGAGAACAATAGCATACCTACACTGTGAATGCAAAGAGAAGCGCCGCGATATGACACGTCCCAAAGGTATATTTCAGGGATAGCCCGTAGGACTCATGTACAAACACGCGGCGCAGCAACGCAGTCAGCTAGATGCGCGTTGACCAACGGGCGTGACCGATCGTAGCTCGAAGCTATGCTGGACCCGCCAAACGTCCGTTGCATGCGCCCTCTCGAGCCCGACCAAATCAGCCTGGCAATGACCGCTACTCCAGAGTCAGTTGTCTCAACACCCTCAGCTGTCGGAACTCCAGGTGAATTGCTGGGTGCGACCAAAGCCGTCACGCAGGGTCACGGTGTAGGTCAGCCCGGTACACTTCATGCGGATGTTGAGCACGTCACTGCCTCCAGGCGCGATGCCAGGGAAGAGATCACCGGGAAAGCCGCCAAACTGCGGCTGCGCATTGACGCCAAAGAGCAAGGAGAAATGCGGGCTCGGCTGCACACTGTCCCACACCCAGGTGTTGGTCTGTGCGCCACTGTTGGTGATGGTCTGTGATCCTGCGCATTGCCCCCCTTGATTCTTGGTCAGATGTAGCGAACTCAGCGAGAGCAGCGGTGGCGGGGCAGGTGTCGCGGTCGGCGTTGGCGCGGCGGTGGGGACGGACGTGGCTGTTGCCGTTGCAGTCGCGCTCGGAGTCGATCCTGGCGTGGATCCTGGAGTGACGCCTGGTGTCGAGCCTGGTGTCGAGCCTGGTGTCATGGCGCCGCCTCCCACGGTAGGACTGACACTGACGCTCGGAGTCGCGTCGAGTGGTGGTGTCGCGGTGGGAACCGGCTCACGTGACCCAATGCGCAGCGTCGGTCCAAGACCGCCAGGACGACTCCCCAACTTGAAGAAGGAGACTACTCCTCCACTTACGACCAGCAGCGCGAGTGCAATCAGCGTGGCGGTGACCCACCACCCGCGTGGTCGTCTTGACGCCGTACTCAAGCCTCTCACACGTGCAGCGGTTTGAAGCGCGTTAGCGCCACGAGGGAGTGGAGGCGCTGGAGCGGTGAGCGCCGCTTGCAGCGCCTCGACGAAGCTCATGACGTTGGCGTAGCGCTCGGCGGCGTTGGGGCGCAGCGCACGCAGGATGACGGCCTCGACCGCTGGGGGGATCTGCGGATTGAGCTGCGACGGTGGGATCACCGGCTCGGTCAAGGCAGCGGCAGCGACCTCAAAGGGCGAGTCGCCGATGTGTGGTGTTCGGCCCGTCAGCATCTCGTAGAGGACCACCCCGAGCGCATAGAGATCGGCCCGATGATCCAACTCGTGGCCACGCAGCTGTTCGGGTGGCATGTATCGCGGTGTGCCGACTGGCAGCCCCGTTCCTGCCAGCGTCAGCGTCTCGGGATGACCCTTGAAGGTCGCGTGGCGGGCGATACCAAAGTCCGCCAGGACGGCATGCCCAGCCTCATCCAGTAAGATATTCCCCGGCTTCACGTCGCGGTGAATGAGCCCATGCGCCACCGCCAGCGCCGCGCCAATTTCGCTGACGACGCGCATCGCCTCCGCAAGGGGGAGCCGTTGGTCGCGGTCGAGCCGCTCGCGCAAGGATTCGGCATAGAGGGGCATGACCACGTAGAGTTCATGGCCCTGCTCGATAAACTGCAGCACCGGCGCAATATGGGGACTATCCAGCGCGGCGACCTGTTGCGCCTCGCGGCGGAAGCGCTCGACATAGTCAGGATCCGTGAGAAACATAGGAGATAGCGCCTTGAGCGCCACCGCACGTCCCAAGACTTGATCACGGGCGCGGTAGACGTAGGCCATGCCGCCAGCGCCGATGAGTTGCTCGACGAGGAAGTGCTCGATCTGGCGGCCCACGAGCGCCTCACCTGGTGAGGTCTCCATGCTGAGCCCCTCTTACAACAGGTCCAATATGTCCCATAAGCAATAAGCAGCTGCTGGGCAGCAGAGATTGCAGACGGATGACCTGCGTGACGCCGCCAATCCTTCTATCAAGCTAGTGCTATTGAGCTGACTTCTCTGTGCGCAGTAATCCTTCAGCCGTCACTTGCACCACCCATCCTTGGTGGCGCCTTCCTGCGTACTGCCGCAGCGCCGTATCGCGCGGACCAAACGCATGCATAGGCGTCTCGTTGCACAAGTATACGCCTACCCGTCAAGCGGCAAACGAGGTGACCGCCTCCGGCCATCTGCAACGAAGCGCGTCTGGTTCAGCGCGTCTGGCGTGGATACATTCCTATTGCGCGTACAACTGCGACGATGGAACGATCACCCTGTCGCCACCGCCGATGGCCCAGTACAACTGCGCGATCGCGTCGCCTCCGCAGCACTCGAAATATTCGATAGTAATCGCGTAGAACTGTCCAGCGGTGAGATTGAGGTTGAACGACTCGGGCGTGGGACCATGAGCGGTCCAGTCGTTGATAACGGGCGTATTCATGTCGCCGTTGAAGTAGAGCCGCACACCGTCGTCGGAGATAAAGGTGAATGTGTAGGTGGCGGATGTCGTGGCGCGCAGCCGCCCGGTCCAGCGGACGGAGTAATCGGCCCCTTGGAACTGTGGGTCGGGAGCCGTCACTCCCCAGTCGAAGTTGATGGTTGGATCTATCCGTGTGAGGGCGACCGGCTCCTGCAAATTTGCGCCCTTGTAATAGTGGCCTGTCAACCCCGTCCCTGCAGGTATCGGCGTCGCGGTAGGGGTCGCAGTTGGCTGGGGTGTTGGTGTGCGCGTCGGCGCAGGGGTAGCGGTGCGCTTTGGAGCCGCGGTCTTGGTTAGCGCGACGGTCGGAGCAACGGTAGCCGCAGGCGACGCGGTATCGGTCACCAGGATCAGCGTCCTGAATGTCGCCGTCGCCGTTGGGCTGGTGGATGCGGCGAGGTGAAAGGGCGTCGCGCCGCCGAAGAGCGCCAGCGTCGCCACGAGGAGCGCGACCAACGCGGTAACGACACCGCCTATCGCCAGCGCTCGCGGCGGACGCCATGGCCCTGGTGATGGAGGATGCAGTTGTGGCACAAGACTGCCCGTGATGGGAGCGGAGATTGGTCGTGAAGGATGTCGCAGGCGCTCTGGCTCTGCGACAGGAATGCCCGTGACCCTGCGCAACCGAGCGGGGATTGGCAGATGCAGCCCTTGCATCACACCCAGCGCCAGTATCTCCGGCGCGATCGCCATCCGCTCGTCTAACTCGTTGATCGTGCGGGGAATCGCCTCGATGCGTGGATACTCGAGCAGAAACGGCCAGAGCTGGTCAGGCGGAAATGGTTCCAGCGCGACGGGTAGTATGATGCGCAGCGGGTCGGTCTGGCGCTGCTCGTGATACTTGCGCGTGACGGCGCGGATACGTGGCGAGGCGATGGAAGCGCGTGAGAGCAGCACAACGTAGGCGTCGGCGGCCAGCGCGACACGCTCTAGCTCTTCCTGCGCCTCTGGCGTCGGACTGGTATCCGCGCCATAGACGACGGTGGCGCCGGTCTCGGCGAGCAGTCGCGTCAGCTCCTCGGCGAGGCGCGCGTCCACCGGAGCATGCGCAATGAAGATCGAATAGCTCGCCATATCATTCGCCCCGCTTGCGTCGCGCTGGTTCTCACATCCTAGGCCATATGGCGCCATGTGCGCTTGCTCACTATGGCGGCGCAGGCAGCGCTCATCGTAGTGGAATTGGCGTGTGGTTGTCAAGCCAAATGCGCATTGATGAGCTGGATAATTGGCGCGGATACGGGACATTCTGTCCCAGCCAGCGTGCGCTGGCTGGGACGAATCTTCTCAGGCAAGATGGGTCTCCCGCCTCATGAAAAGCGCCGTGTTGGCGACTATCCTCGAAGCAGACGCAGCGTCCTTCATCTCTCACCATCGTCCGCTTCGAGGAGGTATTGCCGTGTACGCGCAGCAACTCAACCAGACCGTCGATCAAAAAGAAGAGACTCCCGCCTCATCTCGAGGCCTGACCTCCTGGCTCAAGCGCCATCCGCTTGTTGGCTACTTCACGCTCGCCTACGCAGGCACATGGCTGACCCTGGCCCCCGTCGTACTATCAAAAAGCGGCGTCGGCGCGCTGCCATACGAGACGCCGTTTCCCGTCTTCGCCGCGCTCTTCATCCTGAGCGGCTTCCTGGGGCCGACGCTCGCGGCCTTCGTCATGACCGGAATCACCACCGGCAAGGCGGGTGTGCGCCTGCTTCTGAAGCGCTACGTGCAGTGGCGCGTGGGCATCCAGTGGTATGCCTTGATCCTGTTCGGCTATGTCGCTTTGAACCTGCTGGTGGCGGGGGCAGTCGTTGGCATGGGGCCGTTGGGCGCGCTTGGCGGCAAATGGCCGCTCATCTTCACGCTCTATCTACCAACGCTCTTCACCTTCAACCTCGTCACCTCGCTGGGTGAGGAGCCAGGCTGGCGCGGCTTCGCCCTCCCACGCCTGGAACTGAAGTATGGGCCGGTGGGCGGCAGTGTGATCCTGGGCCTGCTCCATGGCATGTGGCATCTGCCGGTGTTCTTCCTGCCAGCGCTCGGCTTCGGCCACTTCACGCTGGCGTTCTTCGCCACCTGGATCCCTGCGATCCTGGCGACCACAATTTTGTGGACGTGGGTCTTCAACAACACGCAGGGCAGCCTGCTCATCGCGATCATCCTGCATGCGGCGGCCGACGCCGCTGGGAGCTTCGCGCTCTACACGCTCCTTGGTGTGGACAAGATGGCACTATCAGTTCAGACGCAGATTGGCTACGTCTATCTCGGCGCGCTCGTCGGTGTAGCGCTGCTCGTGATCGCTCTCACGCGTGGAAAGCTCTCCTATCGCCGCGAGGAAGTCGAGCGCATGATTTATCCAGTGGCGCAGACGCAGCCAGCCACCGCCGCATGAGTTCACTCCCGATGTTTCTCCGTGACAGGGGCGCGGCGACGTGTCCCTGCCAGCGCATCCCCAGATCGCATAGAATGAGGCCAGCGGATATATGGGCATCTGGACGAGGCGCGCTATGACCAGTCCACCAACAGGCGCAGCGAATGCAGAGGTTCCTGCGTCCCCGCTTCCTGCGCTCCCAGATGAACGCACGCCTGCGCGCTTGAAAGGTGGCTGGCTCTGGGCGGCGCATGCAGGCTGGCTGGCGATGGCTGCGCTTACCATCGGCGTCTTCATCGCCAGCGTCGTAACGCGCATCGCGGCGCTCCAGGCCGCCTGTCCCGACGCCTCCTGCGCGAATGTTCCGCTGCCGCCTGCCACCCGCGCCGCCTTTACTGCGCTAGGCCTCTCGTATGCCTCCTTCGTTGGCTACTTCATCGTTCTGGATGTCGTCGTCGCGCTGGTCTTCGGTCTCGTCGCCGGGCTGATTCACTGGCGCCGGCCCGACGACCGCATGGCGCTACTTGTCTCGCTCGCGCTGCTCACCTTCGGCGCGGCGACCTTCACCGGCGCCACCGACGCGCTGGCGATCATTCATCCCACCTGGCGCATCCCCGTTGCCTTGCTCAATTTCGTTGGCTCAGCGACGTTCATTCTGACCCTGTATCTGCTGCCAGATGGACATTTCGTCCCGCGTTGGACCCGCTGGGCGGCGTTGATCTGGATCGCGCAGCAGGCGCCGCACTACTTCATGCCGAAGTCGGCGCTCGACCTGGATACGTGGCCCGCCGCGCTCGGCGTGGCGATCTGGATTGCTTTTATTGGGAGCGCCGTCGTCGCGCAGGTCTATCGCTACCGGCATGTCTCGGACCGGGTGGCGCGCGAGCAAGCCCGCTGGATTGGCTTCGGCGTCTCGGTCGCGCTCATCGGTTTCCTGGGCGGGCGCATCGCGCTCGTCGTCCTGGCGCCGAGGCTGGATTCGCCTAATGCGCTACTGCTCACCGTGATTGGCGCCACGCTGGTGGATGCGTTCATCCTTGTGATTCCGCTCTCCATCGCGGTGGCCATCCTGCGCTACCGCCTCTTCGATATCGATACGCTCATCAATCGCACGCTGGTCTATGGCTCGTTGAGCGCGTGCGTCGTCGGACTCTACGCGCTGATCGTCGGCGGGGCAAGCGCGCTCTTCCAGTCCCGCGCGAACCTACTGATCTCGCTGCTGGCGACGGGCGTGGTCGCGGTCCTCTTCCAGCCGCTGCGCGAGCGTCTCCAGCGCTGGGTGAACCGGCTGCTCTACGGCGAGCGCGAGGAGCCATACGCCGTCCTCTCGACGCTGGGCCGCCGGCTGGAGGGCGCTCTCTCTCCCGACGAGACGCTGCCTGCGGTAGTCGAGACGGTGGCGCAGGCGCTGAAGCTGCCCTATGCGGCGATCTCGCTGCGTAACGGCGAAGAGGAGGTCATCGCGGCCAGTTATGGCGTCCGCGCTGGCGAGCCGCTTCCACTCGACCTCACGTACCAGGGGGAGACCATCGGGCAGTTGCTGCTCTGTCCGCGCGCTCCCTCCGAAGGGTGGTCGGCGAAGGAGCGGCGTCTGCTGGACGATCTGGCGCGCCAGGCGGGCGTGGCCGCGCACGCCGTGGAACTGCATACCGAACTGCGGCGCGCCCGCGAGCGGCTGGTCGTCGCGCGCGAGGAGGAGCGACGCCGGTTGCGCCGTGACCTGCACGATGGGCTGGGGCCGCAGCTTGCCAGCCAGACGCTCACGCTCTCTGCCGCGTCAAAGCTGCTGCGCGCCGATCCCGCCGCCGCCGAGGAGTTACTTTCCGAGGCGCTTACCCATGCGCAGACGGCGGTGAGCGACATCCGGCGGCTGGTGTATGGCTTGCGCCCGCCTGCGCTCGACGATCTAGGCCTCGTCGGCGCGCTCACAGACCAGGCGGCGCAATATTCAGCGAGCGGGCTGCGCGTCACGGTGACCGCGCCGGACCCATTTCTGCCGCTGCCCGCCGCCGTCGAAGTTGCGTGCTATCGCATCGCCCAGGAGGCGCTGACGAACGTGGCGCGGCACGCCCAGGCGCGTTCGGCGACGCTCACGCTTGCGGTTGACGCGCCCAATCAGGCGCTGACACTCGAAGTGGTGGACGATGGCTGCGGCCTGCCTGCCCAAGTTCACGCCGGTGTAGGTCTCGCCTCGATGCGTGAGCGCGCTTTGGAGCTAGGCGGAACCTGCGTCGTCGAGACAGCGGCTGGCGGGGGCGTCCGGGTCTACGCGCGGCTGCCGCTCTCGTCCTGACTGGGCGCTTTAGAGGAAAGATGACATATGGAGCCAATACGTATCTTGATCGCCGACGATCACCCCGTCTTTCGTTTCGGCCTGCGCGCGCTGATTACCGCCGAGCCAGGCTTCGCCGTGGTCGGAGAGGCGACGACCGGCGAGGAGGCGCTCGCGCTCGCCGAATCATTGCAGCCTGACGTCATCTTGATGGATGTCAACATGCCGGATCTGAACGGTATCGAGGCGACCCGCCGCGCGCTGGAGGTCTCGCCGACAGTCGGCGTGCTGATCGTCACGATGTTCGAGGACGACGCCTCGGTCTTCGCGGCGATGCGCGCTGGCGCGCGTGGCTATCTACTCAAAGGGGCGGCGGGCGAGGAAACGATCCGGGCGATTCGCTCGGTGAGCGAGGGCGAAGCGATCTTCAGCCCGTCGGTGGCGAAACGACTAATCCAGTATTTCAGCGCGCCGCCAGTGGAGCAGGCGCCGCTCTTCCCGGAGCTGACGGAGCGCGAGCGCGAGGTGCTCCAACTCATCGCGCAGGGCTACACCAACGCCGCCATCGCCGAAAAATTGACGCTCAGCCCCAAAACCGTGCGCAACCACGTCTCCAATATCTTCGGCAAACTCCAGGTGGCGGGCCGCGCCGAGGCGATCATCCGCGCGCGCGACGCTGGCATGGGTAGTTGAGTCTCTTAGGCGCACCCTTGCTCATTCAATGCGAAATGGTCTTGTCAGACATGCTAGACTGGCGATAGCGCGGCTCGGTCGCCATGTGGAACGCTGCTTGAACCGCGCGATGAGAAGTGGAGTCTGCTATGCCCGTCCGGTCTCGCTCACGCCGCGCGGTCACTTTGATGCTGTTCGCATTCGCGTCCCTGCTGGCGCTCACGGTGAGCGGGTGCGGCGCACTTCGCTTTGGGGCCGCTCCGACACCAACTCCCGACGCGGCGGCGATTCTGCAACGCGCGGGCACGGCCAGCTATCATGACGCCCTCTTCACGCTGGCCATGTCCGCTCCGTTCGATGCGAACTCGGACATCCCGCTCGCGCGCGGTACCGGCGTCATCACCACTACCCCTGCGCGCACGCATTTCACGCTGAGTTATCCGTTCGATGCGTCGCTCTTAACACCGACGAGCACACCAAGCGCCACACCAAGCGCCACACCAAGCGCCACGCCCAGCATCACTCCCGGCGCTACACCGCTAACTATCGAGATCATCACCGATGCGGCGACAAATACCGCCTATATGCGTACGACTGGTCTTCCCACGATTAATGGCGTCTCACTCGGAGATGGCTCGTGGAGCAAGACGACAGTCACTGACGATGTCCCAATCTTCAGTATCTTCGATGTCTCGTCACTGACGGGATTAACCGAACTGGGCAAGGCGAAGACGGTGCGCCTGATCGGCGTGGAAACGCTCGATGGCGCCAAGGTCTACCACCTGCAATCCAGCGTCACGACCACGACGACCAGCAGCGGGAGTTCGCTGTCTTCCACCACTGCGAGCCATTACTACGTGCGCCAGGACAACTATCGCCCCGTCAAGATCGTCGCGAACTCCACAAACCAGATGAGTTCAGCCGCCACAGAGATCAAGACCCACTCGACGACGACCCTGACATTCACCGCCTATGACATCGGCGTCACCATCAATCTCCCACAGGTCTGATGGGCGTGGTCAGCCATCTCGTTGACAGTGACGCGCGTGGCGGGCTATACTACGCTTGCCGTGCGCCATTCTGGCCTGACGGCGCATGGTGGCCGTAGCTCAGTCGGCAGAGCGCCAGGTTGTGGCCCTGGAGGTCGCGGGTTCGAGCCCCGTCGGTCACCCCACTAAAAAAATCAAAGCCCTGGAACCTGAAATGATCAGGCCCCAGGGCTTCTGGCTTATTGAGCGTGTTTTGCTTGTAAACCCCCATGAATTGCATAGATATGGAGGTCTCGACTATGTGTGCGTGACCTCCATACACATGTGCGAGACATCGTTTTTGGGGTTTGGTGCTGGAGACCCTTAAGGGTGTCGTCTATCCCCTCGTTTGCTACTCTTGCCTTTCCCCAAACGCAGCTGTTCTACAGGAGAAAATTGCGCGTGGTCGGCGCGGGCCTCTCGGCTTTGGAAGTCGCGTAGATATATTTGCGTTGTTTGCATCTCGGAGTGACCGAGCACTCGCGAGAGTTTGAATATCTCACCGCCATTTTCTAACCAGCCTCGCGCGAAGGTATGGCGGAAGGTGTGCGGACTCATGCGTACCCCCTGAAGTCCAGCGCGTCTCCCGATGCGCTCCAGCGCCTGATTGACGCCATTGCGTAACATCGGAGTGCCACGATAGCCAAGAAACACATGCCGCTCTTGCTCACTGCTGACCAGCTTTGGCCGATGGACGTGAAGATATTTCCACAGCGCACGTGACGCTGTCGGACCAATGCCCACCTCGCGTTCTTTTGCGCCTTTGCCGAACACCGTCAGATATCCATCGTGAACATCGTCCAGGTTGAGACCACATAGTTCACTGACCCGAATGCCGGTGTCCATGAATGTCAGGAGCATAGCGTAGTCTCGATTGCCCAGCGCGGTGGTCTGGTCGCACGCATCCAGCATGGCCGCCATCTGGTCTGCGGTGAAGGTTCGGATGATCTTTTTGGGAACCTTCACACGTGGCACGCGCCTGGTTGGGTTCAGTCGACCGTCCAGCAGGCCTTCCTTCTCACACCAGGAGAAGAACGCTTGCACGATGAGCATGTATCCTTTGATCGTCGTTGGCGACAGTGGACGTTCTTCGGTCGGCCTTCTCGGATTGAGTTCATAAGCCTTCACGGTTTGCAAATGGACAATGAACGCGCGCAGCACGTTTGGCGTCACGTCCTCGAGGAGGGTCACGCCCTGCGTCGCACACCAGCGTACAAAGTAGCCGAGCCGCTGCTCTTTCAGTTCGAAATAGCGGGGCGACACATCCGCGTCAATTTGCGCATCCATCATGTGTCCCTGCATCGCCTCATGAAGATTCATTACGTTGCCTTCCTTTCTATTCCGCCACAAACCGGCTCGATGGAGCGGAGATCTTGTAGAGCTTTTGGAAGTGACTGTGCAGGAGCTGCGCTACGCCACCCTTCTCCTCGGCTTCCGCCTCCAGCGCCTCTAGATGCTGCTCGAGCAGATCAGCCACGCTCACGACTGGCTTGACCTGTTGAGCCGTGACGCCATAGGCATCGAAGACTCCGAGCAACGTTTGCAGCCGGTGCCGCACGCGCTCTGGGCGCTCCAGCGCTACCCCACGCCCTTCCTCAATCTCCGTGAGCTTCGCCCGCAACTCCTCTTCAGCGACCTGATCTACCCCCTCGCTCATTTCGAGCTTGGCGAGCAGGCGCGCCCGTCGAGCAGCGAGCCGTGCCGCTTCCTTCTCGGCGCGCCGTCGCATGGCGTCCTCCCACTTCACCGCCTGCAGTTGGACAGCAGTGAGGGAAGCGGAGACGACAGAGGTATCCTCCACTTCCAGCGAGTTCAGCAGGCCATTCGCCATCTTGCGCAGCAGCCGAGCGCGCCCCCGATACCGTGCGCCACGCACCACCGCGAGCGCATTGGGTGGGAGGGGTGGCGCAGCGCTGAGTCGGGCAAACTCCCTCCTCAGGAGCGTCCAGGTCGGATCGAGCGGCCATCTGGCCCGTACCTGCGTGGCGCTTGGCATCACCAATCGCAGCCAGTGATAGGAGAGATGCTGGAAGATCGCATCCAGGTGAGCAAACAGCTTGGGCAGTGTGCCCACATGCGGCAATTCTTCTGCTGACAACTCCGCCTCGATGTCGGCGTCGGTATCCTCCGCATCAGACTCTGGGGCGAGTTTCAGGCTGGTCACCGCCTCGCGATGCAGCTCGAACTCCAAGCGCCACACGTCCACCTCAGGGTCATACGGAATGCCCAATGCTGCAGTATGCTCCTGCAGCAGGATCCCATAGCTTTCGTCATGGCGTTTCTTCCGCTCAGCAGTTTTGTTATAGATGCGCGCCATCAACGGCTTGCCACTGCCAAAGCGGTAACCGAGGCAGGTGTTGCCCTCGTTGAACGGATGCCATAGGGTTCGCCGGGGACGAATGAAGCGCCGTTCCTCGCCTGCGGAGTAGGACGGAATGAATCCCCCTTGCCAGTCAATATGCAAATCCACGCGAGACACTGAGACAGCGTCGAAAGTCGTCGCGTGCCGATCCAATTCTGTGGCGTCGTAGAGCAACATGTCCCTCGTCCAGCACAGCGCCTCCTCGACGGCTCCTTTCGCGCCGTTCAGATGGGCATGCAGGAAGTGGGAGCGGAGCTCGATGACGAGTCCAGGCCACATGGTCTGCGCCTCACCGGCGACCTTGACCGTGAAGTCCTCCGTCTCGATCAAAAAGGGGTAGCCGCCACCGCGATCGCCCTTCGGCTTGACCTGCGCGCTCAGCCACTCAGGACAGTGCGCCGAACCGCTATGCTCAGCGTGTTTCGCCGCCTCCTTTGCCTCACGCAATTTGCCATACACCGCGGCGCTCACTCGGCCTTGGGATGAGACGGTGAGCGCATCTAGGCCGGCTAGCAGCGCAACGGCTCGTGCCGCCTGTCTCTTCGCCTCGGAGTACGCTTTCGTGGGACGTCCTCGCAGGGGTGTGCTCAAGGTCGTCGACTGCAAGCCTATTGGATGAAGTAACATCGCTTTGCTCCTCTTGGGCGCTGAAAACCGCACGCGGGGTTGCTGCGTGCTGTGCTACACTGAGGCGAGGCGCGTAGGATCGCACCCGGCACTCTTCGTTGACGCCAAGGATGGCGTCGTTGCGCGCATGACATCTGCGAGCGCAGACCTGTGCGACCGTGTTGTCGCATCCAAATGCCCGTCCACTCAGGACGCCAGGCGCTGCCGCGGGCAATTGCATGCTGGCTACCAAGGAGGCGTTGCCATGGCTGAGCCTGATACCCAGTCGCCCATCATTCCGCATAAAGAGCCGGCCACTGGAACGGACAAAACACAGGCCGCGCGTACGCTGAACCCCATCCTGGGGTTCCTCAAGATCCTCGGTCCGGGCTTTATCACCGGCGCCTCGGATGACGATCCCTCCGGCATCGGCACCTACACGGTCGCAGGGGCGTCACAGGGATTCGCCACGCTGTGGATGGCGTTCTTCACCTTCCCGCTCATGGCCAGCGTGCAGTTCATCTGTGCCAAGATTGGTCTGGTGAGCGGCGAAGGGGTCGCGAGTTTGTTGCGTAAGCACTATTCCCGCTGGCTGCTCTATCCAGCGGTCCTCGCGCTCGTAATCGCCAACACCATCAACGCCGGAGCCGATCTAGGCGCCATCGGGGCCGCCTTCCAGCTGCTGCTGCCTTTCCCCGCCATCTGGTTCATCATCCCTAGCGTCGTGCTGATTTTGGCGCTGCAGATCTTCGGCTCATACCGGCTCATTGCCAACATCTTTAAGTGGCTCACGCTGTCGCTCTTCGCCTACATCGGCGCTGCGCTGCTCGCCAAGCCAGACTGGGGCGAAGTGCTCCGCGCCACCTTTATTCCCACCTTCCAACTCAACCCCGCGTTCATCGCGACGGTCGTCGCGATCCTGGGCACGACGATCTCCCCCTATCTGTTCTTCTGGCAGGCCGACCAGGAAGTCGAGGAGAAGATCAGCGTGGGGCGCAAGCGACTCTGGCAGCGGAGGGGCGCGACCGACAGCGAGCTACGCTACGCCTGGTGGGACGTCAACATCGGCATGTTCTTCTCCAATCTGGTGATGTACTTCATCATCCTGGCGACCGCCGCCACCCTGTTCAAAGCTGGACAGACGCATATTCAATCGGCCACCGACGCCGCCAAGGCGCTGCGTCCGCTCGCGGGGGACGCCGCCAGTCTCCTGCTTGCGTTAGGACTGATTGGCAGCGGTTTTCTGGCGGTTCCGATTCTGACTGGCTCCGCCGCCTTTGGCGTCGCCGAGACCTTTAACTGGCGACGGGGGCTCAATGAGAAGCCTTGGCGCGCACGCCCGTTCTATGCGGTGATTGTGATCGCGACGCTGGTAGGGTTGAGCATCAACTTCCTGGGCATTAACCCCATCGCGGCGCTCTTCTGGACGGCGGTGATCAATGGGTTCTTGGCGCCGCCCTTGCTGATCCTCATCATGCTGCTGGCCAACAGCCGTAAGATCATGGGCAAGCACAGGAACGGATGGGTCAGCAACACGTTAGGATGGATAACGGTTGTCGTCATGGTGGCCGCTGCCGGCGCGCTCGTGGTCACCTGGGGGCATTAGCGCCTCCTGCTACAATCGCACCGGCGTCTGCCATGTCTCGCCAGCGGCA